>JAFSHJ010000302.1 GCA_017440425.1 Oscillospiraceae bacterium
CCTGTGCGGCGGAGCACTGCCTTGATCCTTGCAACGATCTCTTTTGTATCAAAGGGTTTTACAACGTAGTCATCTGCGCCGAGCTCAAGACCCAGCACCTTATCAAATGTCTCGCCCTTTGCGGTGATCATGATGATGGGGCAATCGGAGCGCTTGCGAAGCTCACGGCAAACCTGCCAGCCATCCAGTTTGGGCATCATAACGTCAAGCAGAACGATATCGGGATTATCCAGCGCAAATCTTGTAACAGCCTCTTCACCGTCGTTTGCTATAACAACGGAATATCCGTCCTTTTCCAGATAGAGACGCAAAAGCTCGCATATGTTCTTATCGTCATCGGCAACGAGAACTTTTCCTATGGACATAATAATATCCTCCTTAAACATCCTTACTTAAATTATATATCAAAAGCGGTGCGAAAAACAACCCTTTTATGCATTTTTTAGCGCATCAAAGCTTTCTTTTTTTCCTTTGTATCAATTATACAATATCTGCCGCTTTTTTGGTTAATAATTTTTGAAGCTTTTAAAAGGTTTAAGTAAATTTCAAATCAACTTTTGTTTAATAAAGGCATATTTGTTCACAATTTGTCACTGACCTGCGCTCCGCAAAAACGGCTGCAGCTCCTGCTCAAATTCCCTCACCGCCGCTGCTCTGTCCCCGATTAAATTTTAAAAAACTATTGCCCAAACGACATAATTGGGTTATAATTAATAAGATATAATGTAATAATTTTGATCTGTCGCAGGACAGTAACATAACTTGAAGGGAATTAAGCAATATGAAGCTCGGTATCGTCGGTTTGCCCAACGTTGGCAAAAGCACACTTTTTAACGCAATCACAAACGCAGGAGCTCAGGCAGCAAACTATCCGTTCTGCACCATCGACCCCAATGTGGGCACAGTTCCCGTGCCGGATGAGCGCCTCGACGTGCTTGCCAAGATGTATGATCCCGATAAATACACCCCCGCAACCATTGAATTTGTTGACATTGCAGGTCTTGTCCGCGGTGCATCCAAGGGCGAAGGTCTCGGCAACCGTTTCCTCTCCCACATCCGCGAAGTTGACGCCATCGTTCATGTTGTCCGCTGCTTTGAAAACGGCGAGATCATCCACGTTGACGGCAGCATCGATCCGCTGCGTGACATCGACACCATCAACCTTGAGCTGATTCTCTCCGATATCGAAGTGCTGGAGCGCCGCATCGACCGTGCCTCCAAGTCTGCCAAAGGCGACAAGAAATATGCCGTTGAGGTTTCCGTTCTCGAGGGACTGAAGGAACATCTTTACAACAATCAGCCCGCACGTGCATATTCCCGCACCGACGAGGAAAACGAATTTATTGCTCCCCTCTCTCTTCTCTCCGACAAGCCCGTTATCTATGCCGCAAACCTGAGCGAAGCCGATTTCACCAACGGAATTGAAACCAACGAGGCTTTTGCCGCCGTTAAAAAGCTTGCCGCCGAGGAAGGCGCAGGCTGTCTGCCCATCTGCGCACAGATAGAGGAAGAAATTGCGGATATGGATCCCGAAGACAAGGCAATGTTCCTGGAAGAGCTTGGTCTTGAGCGCTCCGGTCTGGACCGTCTCATTCAGGAGTGCTACACACTTCTCGGTCTCATCTCCTTCCTCACCGCAGGAAAGCAGGAGGTTCGCGCATGGACCATCACCCGCGGCACAAAGGCTCCTCAGGCTGCAGGCAAGATCCACACCGACTTTGAGCGCGGCTTCATCCGTGCCGAGATCGTTGCCTACGATGATCTCATTGCCTGCGGAAGCATGGCTGCCGTCAAGGAAAAGGGTCTGCTCCGTCTTGAGGGCAAGGAATACGTTATGTGCGACGGCGACGTCACCCTCTTCCGTTTCAACGTTTGATGAAATTTTAAGGCTGCAATCCAACCCCAAACCCGCCTTCCGCTCCCAAGTGTCCCACGGACACGTGGGATTTTTTATTTACTTCGGTAAATAAAAAACGGCGCACATAAAGTGCGCCGGCGGAAGGCGGGTTTGCAATGCTTCGATCATTTATCGCTGAACAGCAGCGCCCCGAAATATGTCACCGTGTTGCTGCCGTTGTTGTAGCGTATGCCTGCCTCTTTGGCAAGCTCATTCACTATAAAGCCGTAGCCCTCCAGCGAGTGATACAGCAGCTCCGGAAATCTGCAGGGGGCGTCGGGATAGGTGCACCTTGCGCATCTTCCGCAGCCCTCGTTGGATAGCAGGAGATATTCGCTCAAAACCGATTTTGCTTCTTTGTTGAAGTCATCGCAGAGCTTTTTGAAGTCACGCATCCCCTCTGTCATTGCCTCAAAATCGAAGGAATCCTCCAAATCGTATTTTTTGGAGAACAACAGCATCTTATCATACTCGCTGACCCGTGCTTTGCACTCTTCTATTGTGCCGACGGCAGGCGGACACGCCCAGCTTGCACCGTAGCCGCGGCAGGTGTTACCCTCGCAGATGGCACGCACCTCGGGATAATATTTCAGGTTTTCCGTCTCCAAAAAGCCGCTTTCGGTAAAGCCGATTTTGTCAGCCAGCTCTTTTATCTTATCAAAAACAGTCATTGCAACTTCCTTTTCAGCGGTAATTCCGCTGTATGTAGCAAATAAGTCCCGAGAAGCTCATTACTGCTCGGGACTTTCTTTTGGCTATAGATTATTCTTCGTCTTTGGCAACAACAGCAATGCCGAGGTCTGCAAGGCTCTTGTCGTCAACTTCTGCAGGGCAGGCAGACATAAGCTCGCTGGCGTTCTGTACCTTCGGGAAGGCGATAACGTCACGGAGGCTGTCTGCTTCGCACATTACCATTGCGAGACGGTCAAGTCCCATGCCGGAACCGCCGTGAGGAGGTGCAGCATAGCGGTAAGCATCAACAAGGAAACCGAACTTTGCATCGATCTCTTCATCGGTGAGACCCAGCAGCTGGAACATTCTCTGCTGAAGTGCGGGATCGGTGATGCGGATGGAGCCGGAAAGCAGCTCGATGCCGTTGAGCACCAGATCGTATGCCTTTGCACGGACGTTCTCTTTGTCTGTTTCAAGATAGTCGAGACACTCGTCCATGGGCATGGTGAACGGATGGTGCATTGCGTTCCAGACTTCGTTCTCGTCGTCCCACTCAAAGAAGGGGAACTCGGTTATCCACAGGAACTTGTAGCCCTTGGGGATGATATCCAGCTGTTTTGCAACTGTGAGACGCAGAGCACCCAGAACGGGAAGTGTAACTCTGTTTTTATCTGCAACAATGAATGCAACGTCGCCCTTTTCACAGCCGAGCTTTGCCATAATGGCATCCAGCTCGCCTTCAGCCATAAACTTGCCGAAGGAGCAGGTGGGGTTGTCATCGTTATATCTGATGTAGGCAAGGCCCTTGGCACCAATGCCCTTGACCTGCTCTGTCAGCTTGTCAATTTCTTTACGGCTGATCTTTGCGGCAGCACCCTTTGCAACGATACCGCGTACGCTTCCGCCGTTCTGAACGGCGCCGGAGAATACGGAGAAGCCGCTGTCCTTGACGATATCGGAGATATCGGTGATCTCCATACCGAAACGTGCATCCGGCTTATCGGAACCGAAACGGTTCATAGCATCACGGTAGGTCATGCGCTCGATGGGCTGTACCTCTTCGCCCAGAACTTCTTTGAACAGCTTGCGGATGAAGCCTTCGTTCATATCCATAACGTCATCGGCATCCACAAAGGACATTTCAAGGTCAATCTGTGTGAATTCCGGCTGGCGGTCTGCACGGAGGTCTTCGTCACGGAAGCAGCGTGCAAGCTGGAAGTATCTGTCGTAGCCTGAGATCATAAGCAGCTGCTTATAGATCTGCGGGGACTGGGGCAGAGCGTAGAATTTGCCGTTGTGCACACGGGAGGGAACGAGATAGTCGCGTGCGCCTTCCGGTGTGGATTTGATCATCATCGGGGTCTCGATCTCAAGGAAGCCGTTTGCGCTGTAATATTCTCTTGCAATGCGTGCGATCTCGTGGCGCATGATGATGTTTTTCTGCAGAGAGGGACGGCGCAGATCAAGATAGCGGTATTTGAGACGGAGTTCGTCCTTTACGTTGGTGTTGTCGGTGATCTCAAAGGGAGGAGTCTGTGCACGGGAGAGGATGCGAAGCTCTGTTACAAAAAGCTCGATCATTCCGGTGGCTATCTCTTTGTTCACCGATTCACGGCGGCGAACGGTACCCTTTGCCATAATAACTGCTTCGCTTCTCACAGAAGCGGCCTTTTCGAACACGGCGCGGTCGGTGCTGTCGTCAAAAGCCAGCTGAACAATGCCTGTTCTGTCTCGCAGGTCGATGAAGATAAGGTTGCCGAGGTCACGCTGTTTCTGCACCCAACCGGCGGCAACAACCTCTGCACCAATATCGCTCTCGGAGAATTCTCCGCAATATTTTGTTCTTTTAAGTCCTGCCATTGTTTCTGCCATATATCACAACTCCATTATCAAGATATTTTTCTTTGTCAATATCGGCTCAGCCGCCGAAATCCTCTGCTGCGCCTGCGGCATCCTCGATAGCGTCTGCTATCATTCTGTCGTACATAAACTGACACATTCCGTCCAGTTCAACCTCAAAGGCTTCGCCGGTCTTCATGTTTTTAACTCTGACCTTGCCGGTCTCCTGCTCGTTGTCGCCGATGATGCAGCTGTATTTCGCACCGATCTTGTCGCAATATTTCATCTGCGCCTTAACGCTCCTGATCATCACGTCGCCCTCTGCCTTGAAGCCTTCGGCACGGAGATCGGAGATGATGCCCGCTGCGGCAATGGATGCGCTCTCGCCAACGGAACCGACATAGATATCGCATCTCTCAACCTCGGGGAATTCACAGCCTGTCTGCTCCATGAGCATAAGTATGCGGTTGAGACCCATGCCGAAGCCGAGGGAGGGAACGGAAGGTCCGCCGAGAGATTCTGCAAGTCCGTCGTAGCGTCCGCCGCCGCAAACTGTGCCCTGAGAGCCCAGCGCATCGGTGACAAACTCGAAAACGGTGCGGTTATAATAGTCAAGACCTCTTACTATGCGGGAATTTTCCACATATTTGATGCTGGTCTTGTCAAGTCTTGCTTTAAGTCCGTTGAAGTGCTCACGGCACTCGTCACAGAGATAATCCAGAGTTCTGGGTGCGTTGGCTGCGATCTCTTTGCAGATGGGGCTCTTGCAGTCCAGAATTCTCATGGGGTTCTTCTCAAGTCTGCCGAGGCAGGTCTCGCAGAGCTGATCGCTGTAGCTGCGGAAATACTCTCTGAGTGCTTTGTAATATTCGGTTCTGCACTTGGGGCATCCGATGGAGTTTATCTCCAGATGTGTCTCCTTGATGCCGAGGCTGTCAAGGATATACTGAACGTAGCAGATGAGCTCTGCATCTGCTGCAGGTGCTGCGGAACCGTAAAACTCGGAGCCGAACTGGGTGTGTTCACGGTAACGGCCCATCTGCGGCTTCTCATATCTGAAGCAGCTTACGAAATAATAGACCTTGAGGGGAAGTGCATCTCCCAGCAGACCGTGTTCGATGGCGCTGCGGCAAACACCTGCGGTGCCCTCCGGACGGAGAGTGATGGAGCGTCCGCCTTTATCCTCAAAGGTATACATCTCTTTCTGAACAACATCGGTGGTGTCACCCACGCCGCGGTTGAACAGCTCTGTGTGCTCAAAGGTTGGAACACGCATCTCGCGGAATCCGAATGTTGCGGCAGCATCTCTGAGAACAGATTCAATATACTGCCATTTGTAGCTTTCGCCGGGAAGTACGTCCACGGTACCTCTGGGTGCTTTTGTAAGAATAGCCATGATCTTTACATCCTTTTTATGCTGTATAAAAATTATATTATAAACAAATGCTTGCAGTCAAAAATTGGGAACCCGGAAACGAGTTCCCAACCTTTTTTTCAGGTCAAATTTTGTGCTTTCCTCGCTCAGCGGCGGACTGCACCCTTGGGATTGACGATCTCTCTCCAATCGAGATCTCCTCTCTCAAGCGAGTGGATGAGAGCCTCTGCTGTTGCAATGTTTGTTGCAACGGGAATGTTGTATACGTCACACAGACGCAGCAGCTCTGCCTGATCCATCTCATATGCCTTGGAGGTCATGGGATCACGGAAGAACAGAAGAGTGTCTATCTCGTTGCAGGCAACACGTGCACCTATCTGCTGATAGCCGCCCTGTTTTCCGCTGAGAAAACGCACGATCTCAAGTCCGGTCGCTTCGGACACCAATTTGCCGGTCGTGCCTGTGGCGCAGAGATTGTGTCTGCTGAGAACGCCGCAATAGGCGATGCAGAACTGCACCATAAGTTCTTTCTTAACGTCGTGTGCAATGAGGGCGATGTTCATATATTTGCTCCGTTTCTCGGCGATAAGTTTTGTATAACCCCTCCCAACCGCCGTAATGGGAGGGATATAACCCGAATTAACACATTTTGTTTGTTACAGCCTGTCCACAAGCAGCGGCACGCTGTTGCCCATAAGCCGCATTGCAATGTTCATTGCCGCCTGCCCGCCCTGAGATGCCGTTGTGGGCGCCACACCGCGCTCGCAGGCCATCCGCAGAACTTTATCCGTTGGAACAACACCCAGCAGCTGGGCTTTGACATAGTCCACTATCTCATCAAAATCGGAAAAAGGAATGCCTTTCACGCTGTCTTTATCCGCTTTGTTGATTATAAAGCGCTTCTGCACGTTGGCGTATCTGTCTATCAGCAGGGACATTCTTGCGGCATCGCGGATCGCAGCTGTCTCCAGCGAGGAAACTATCACCGCCATATCTGCGGCACAGATGGCGGAGATGAGGTTCTCGCCCATTCCCGCAGGGCTGTCAAGAATTATGTAGTCGTAATAATATTTGAGGCCGCTGCACAGACGGATAAGATCGGTGCGCTTTATGCGGTAGCTCTCATCGAAGGGGGCCGCTATAAGATGCAGGTTATCGTTGTGGGGACAATGATATATTGCCTTTATCATCTCGCAGCTGCTGTTGAAGATATCCGATATATCGAAAACTATCTTATCCTGCACGTTAAGTGGGATATCCAAAGTGCGAAGTCCCGAATCGGTCTCTATCAGCAAAGTCTTTTTGCCGCTTTTTGCAAGAAAATGACCCACCGATGCACTCATCGTGCTTTTGCCTGTTCCTCCCTTTCCGGAAGTAAACAAGATGACCTTCGACATACCTCGCCACCCTTTCATTTACCTTATATCTTAACATATTTTTGTGATTTATTCAATCTTTTTCGCAGATTTTAAGCAGAAATTTGAAGCGCTCTTTTGTAAGTTTTTGCCAACACAGAAATTTTTCCTCCCCAAAATATGATGTTTTGACGAAAAACTTTTCTGCTTTTATTCATCGAAGCAATTCATCGGTTTCGGCAGAGGCCGTGTAGGAACCCGAACCGAAGAAATACTCATCCAGTACGGCTTTTGCCACCGGCGCTGCCCAATATCCGTGACCCGCTCCTTCAATTACGACCGCAACGGCTATCTCCGGCTCATATGCGGGGGCATAGCAGATGAAGACGGCATTGGGAACCTCGTTTGTCTCGGGAGTACCCGTTTTGGATGCAACCAGAATGGGATAGTTGTCAAACTCGTGGTGAGCTGTGCCCTGATATCCGTTCTGACCGGATGCACGTATCATTGCCTCGCGCAGGGTATCGAATATTTTGGGGTCGACTCCCCCGTCCTCCACCATATCGTAGACGACTTCCGGCTGATGCTCGTAGATGACCTCTTCGAAGTTGTAGCTGAGGATGCTCTTCACCACGCTGACCTTCATACGCTGTCCGTTGTTTGCCAGGGTGGCGGCATAGTTCGCAAGCTGCAGCGGAGTGAAGGCATTGTCCGACTGACCGATGGCCGACTGTACCACGTCACCTGCCTGCCAGGGAGATCCGTTTATCTTTTCGCGGAACTCGGGACCTGCCACAACACCCAGCGATTCATTGAGTTCTATGCCGGTGCTCTCGCCAAGGCCGAACATTTTGGCATATTTGTTTATGTTTTCGTGTCCCAGTTCTCTGCCCAGATCGTAGAAGAAGATGTTGCAGGATACTCTTATGGCATCCACAAGATTTATCACACCGTGGATACCCATGCAGGTGGGCTGATAGCTGGGGAAATAGGTGTAGACACCTTCGCAGTTCACTCCCGAGTAGCGGGTTATTAATTTCTCGTTGAGTCCCGCCGTTGCGGAGACCATCTTATAGGTGGAACCGGGGGCATAGGTTCCGTTGAGCACACGGTTGAACAGCGGACGCAGCTCATCCGTGACAAGTGCGGAATAGTCCTCGTAATAGGTTGAGAGATCGTATGTCGGTGCGGTGGCATTCACCAGCAGTTCGCCGGTTTTAACGTCTATTGCCGCCACGGCTCCTGCCTTTGCCTCGCAGCCCTCCTCCGGTGTTTTGGTGGATTGCAGCGCCGCTATCTGGTCTTCCAGCGCCTGCTGCGCCACCTTGTTGAGATCGCTGTTGATGGTGAGCACAACGGTGTTGCCCGGCTTTGCTGCCTGGCTTTCCACCACGTCTATTACCTCGCCGTTTGTGTTTATATACACCACCTGCTCGCCGTCTTCACCGTGGAGATATTTTTCATATTCCTTTTCTATTCCGTTTTTGCCCACGTAATCGGTCATGCTGTAGCCCTGCTTGAGCAGGTCCAGCTCACTCTCGGTGATGGGACCGGTTATTCCGATGATATGGGATGCCACGTCCCCTGCGGAATATTCACGGATGGGCACGTTTTCTATGGTGACACCCGAAAGCTCCGAAATGCTCTCGGATATCTTTGTCACCGTCCCGATGGAGATGTTTTTTGCAAAGGTGTAGGGATTTTTCATTGAAAAATCCTTGCGGTGCATCTCGTAGCGCACACCCGCAATTATTCTGAACTGTGAGTTGGTCATCTCCTGCAGGTCGAATTCCTCTTTAAGCCAATGGACGGTATCTTCAATGGAGGCATACTGCTCTATGCCCAAAAAATTCTTAAGAGCTTTTATCTCGCCTGCTCTGCCCTCTTTGAACTCAAAGGGAGCTGTCTCGGTTATGGGCAGGTTATCCACCCACTCCTCATCCGCCTCCAGCAGGATGCCTGCAAGGCGCAGTATCATCTCGTTTATGGAGCTCTCATCCAGGAACGCTTTATTGAACACCACATCGTAGCCGTTGATGTTCACCGCCATGGATTTTCCGTAGCGGTCCATTATCTCGCCGCGTGCTGCCTTGATGCGCTGTGTGCGTGTATAGACGGTTTGGGTGCGCTGCTCGTAATAATCGCCGTTCACTGCCTGTATGTCCATGAGTCGAAAGCCGTAAAGCGAAAACACCATCACCACAGCCACAGCAAGAGATATTATTCTTCTTTTTAGAATTTTCGGTTTCATAAGCATCTACCTGTTTGGAAGAATAAACTTTATACGGGAACGTTGCGGCGTTCCCGTGTGCCCTAAATACCGCAGGCACTTTCATTTTTTGATATCCTTAACCTATAATCGCGAAAAACCTTTTTGTTCGGTCTTTCGCGATTTTGTCTTTTTTGCCGCCGAACGGGTCATATCTCCACATCCAGCCTGCGTTTTATCAGTCCCACAAGGGGATAGAACCCAAACACGAACACCACGGAATAGATGGCCACGGGGATCAGTCTGCCCCACAGCACAAAGCCTGTGCCTTCATAGTTCCACATTCCGTATTTGAAGTAGTATTCTATCACAGCCCTGCCCAGCATTGCAACGGTTACGGTGAGTGTCACCGTCCACACGTTTTTGCGCACCAGATATATCATCAGCAGCGCCGCACCCACACAGAACAAAAAGCAGATGAGCGCATTTGCACCGAAGATCATCTCCGAGCTGAAATCGCACAGTATACCGCAGATAAAGCCGAACACACCGCCCATCAGCGTGCCTTCGTAAACGGCGATGCACAGCACAAAGGCAAAAGCCATCATCGGCTTCACGCCCGATATCTCAAACAGAAACGGGGTGGTCTGCAGACAGTAGAGCAGCAGCGTTATGCAGAAATAGAGGGTGAATTTTATAATTTTGCATCTTGTTGCTTTAGTCATTGATGCTCTGCCTCCCTCTGCCGCAGCTGTTTATTCTTCGGTTTCGGAGTTCTCCTGCTCCTGCAGCTCCGCCTGCTCTTTTTTCTTGTTCTGGTGTTCCAGATACATTTTGTCTATTGCCAGATTTTCGTCGTCGGTCACATCCCACTGACCGTCAAAAGAGGTTATTATAAACACGTTTTTCACATTGGTGATGTTTGCGGAGGGTTTCACCTTTGCATAAAGGGAAACTCCGTCTCTCTCCGCATGGATGGAGAGGATGGTGCCGATGACCAGATCGCGGGGGAATATTCCGCCGCCGGAGGTAACTGCAAGGTCGCCGTTGGCTGCACCGCTGTCTCTGGGGATATACTGGAACTTGCAGCAGCCCTCCTCAAGCAGCTCAAGGTCGCCCACAAGTATTCCCGAATCTCCCGTTCTGATATCGTAGCAGCCCACGTTAAGCGACGGGTTAAGTATGGTCATTACCTTTGAGTAGTTTGCGCCCGTCTCGTATACGACACCGATGAGACCGTCTGCGGTTATTACAGGGTCGCCGGTCTCGATGCTGTTGCGGCTGCCCGCATCTATAACAAAGGAGTAATATCTGTCGTTGGGGTCTCTGCCGATGACGGTCGCAGCCTCAAAGGTGTAGTCGGTGTTTTCCTCTTTGAGTTCAAGGTAATCGCGGAACTGCTCGTTCTCTTTTTTAACAGCCTCATAGTCTATCAGCTGCTTGTTGAGCTCGTTTATCCTCTCACGGTATTCCTCGTTCTCCTCATAAACCTTGTTGACGTTGACTATCCTTTGGAAAAACTCGGTGGCACCGTCCGAAATTTTGGTGGAGAGCTTCATTATCGGCGAAGTGACGACACCGACGCTCTGCTCCAGAATGTCGCCGAAGCCGCCCGATGCCGCAGCACGCAGCAATATTGCCAGAATAAACACGAGCAGGGCAAGCAACACTTTAAATCGCCAGCCTTTAAAAAATTCCTGCACTGCCGCACCGCCTCCTTAAAATAGTATTGGGCGTTATCCCGTTTTCTCTGCGACAACGCCCTTAAATGCTCATCCAAAAGAGCCAATATTCATTGTTGTTTTGCCGCCGCAAAAACTTACAGCAGGCGGGAATCGTCTGTGAGGATATCCTTGAGCTCGCTCAGGTTATCCAGCACCATGCCTGTGCCCATTGCAACGCAATCCAGCGGATTTTCTGCAATGTGAACGGGCATACCCGTTTCGATGTTAACCAGCTTATCAAAGCCTTTGAGCAATGCACCGCCGCCGGTGAGTGTGATGCCGTGGTCGATGATGTCTGCGGAGAGCTCGGGGGGAGTGCGCTCAAGTGTGGACTTGATGGCCTCGATAACGGTTGCGATGGGCTCAACGAGAGCTTCTCTTATCTCTTCCGGACGGATGAAGATGTTCTTGGGCAGACCGTCCATCAGGTTGCGTCCCTTGATCTCCATCTCCTGCTCACCCTCATAGGGATATGCGGAGCCTATCTGCATTTTGATCTGCTCTGCGGTGCGTTCACCGATGAGCAGGTTATATTTCTTTTTGATGTAGCTTACGATGGAGGAATCGAACTCGTCACCGCCGACTCTTACGGATTTGGAGGTTACGATGCCGCCGAGAGAGATAACTGCAACCTCGCTGGTGCCGCCGCCGATATCTACCACCATGCTGCCGGTGGCTTCCGCAACGGGAAGACCTGCACCGATGGCTGCTGCCATGGGCTCTTCGATGACGGCAACGTATTTTGCACCTGCCTTCATTGTGGATTCCTTAACGGCTCTTCTCTCAACCTCTGTAACGCCGGACGGAATGCAGATGACTACGCGGGGCTTGGACCAGAAGGAGTTGTTGACTGCCTTTTTGATGAATATCTGAAGCATGGAGCTGGCAATATCGAAATCTGCGATAACGCCGTCTTTAAGAGGACGGACCGCAACGATGGAGCCGGGAGTTCTGCCTATAACTTCTTTAGCTTCGGTACCTACATATTTTACCGTGTCTTTTCTTGTATCCACCGCAACAACGGACGGCTCACGGATTATAATTCCTTTGCCTTTTGCAAAAATAAGGGTGTTGGCTGTGCCCAGGTCAATACCTATATCCTTTGAAAACGAAAACGAAAACATTTTTTTACCCTCCAATACAAGCTGGTTGAATCTATACTTTTATATTATAACCTTTATTTGCTCAATTCTCAACAATAATTCATTAAATTTAACACAAAAAACAAAATTGTTTTTTCTTTTTTTGTTTTTCGCCTTAATTTTCCTGCGTTTCCAGCAAAATTTCTCTCTCTCGGAACAGCTTTGCCACCGGCAGGCCCATAACGTTAAAGTAATCTCCCTTTATTCCTTTTATCAGGATGCAGCCCTTGCCCTGGATCCCGTAGGCACCGGCTTTGTCAAACGGATCATTCGTGTTTATGTAGTCCCGGATCATTTTGTCGGAGAGCTCGTAAAACTCCACCTCGGTGGCATCGCAGAAGATACGCTCTCTGCCGTCTGCCGTGAGCAGCGCCACGCCGGTATATACGGTGTGAGTTTTTCCCGAAAGCAGCTTCAGCATTCTGTATGCATCCTCCGCATCCTTCGGCTTGCCCAGCATCTCGCCCTCCGCCGAAACCACCGTATCCGCCGCAACCACCATGGCATCGCTGCAGTCAAACTGTGCCAGCGCCGCTCTGCCCTTTGTTTCCGCAAGCAGCATTGCGGCTTTGCCGTGGTCCATCCCCTCCGGCACGCTCTCTTCCGCAGCGGGCACAAGCACCTCAAAATCCTCCTCTATCCTGCCGAAAATCTCCCGCCTTCTGGGGGATGCGGAGGCAAGTATATATCTCATTTTGATATCTCCTCGTTCATTTTTTACCTGTTCTTTTTATCCAATTAGAATTTTACCACATCTAATTCTCAAATTCAACATTGCTATCGTTTGTTTTTTATAAAAAAACTCTTACAAAGCTCTTAAAAGTCGGTTAGTTTTAATTTGACAAAATTCGTCGTTTATGCTATTATTAATAAGATTTAAATATTTTAGCGGGGTACGTTTTTATGACAGATATCCTGATTGGCGGCGGACTTGCTTTGATCGTGGGAACGGCGCTTTCTTTTGCCAATTATTTCATCACAAAAAAGCTTATAGAAAACAAAAAAAGCTCTTCGCCTATTGCGATTATTTCTTTTTTGCGACAGACGTTTAACATAGCGTATCTTGTCGCGATTTATTTTTTGTCGGAACTGCTGCCCTGGCCGGTGGAGGCAATGCTCATCGGTGCGGCGCTGGGAGTGACTGTGCCCTCCTTCATCCTTTCGGCAAAGCTTTCAAAGGAGATAGCCGCAAAAGCACAGAAAAAGTCAGCTGATCACGAATCAGCAGGCCAACAGCAAAACTGATGTTCAACCTGAAAGGACTGATTTGATCTTATGGGAGAAGCTTCTCCAGTTGTTATCCCCATTTTCGGGATACTTGACGTGACCGGCGAGGTCATTGCAATGTGGATAATCATTGCGGTGGTGGCGATCCTTTCGCTGATAGTCACCCGCAACCTTAAAGAACGCCCCGGAAAGCTGCAGAATATGCTCGAGATGGCGCTGGAATATTTGGAAAACTTTTTCTCCGGCATAATCGGCAAGGAAAAGACACAGAAATATTTCACCTTCCTCGGCTCGCTGTTCATCTTCATCATCCTTGCAAACTATTCCGGACTCATCCCCGGCGTGGGACTCACCGACTATGTCAAGGCCCCCACCGCCTCCCTTTCCGTAACTGCGGGACTTGGTATCGTCACCTTCCTTATGCTGCAGTATTCGGGACTGCGCTGCGGAGTGAAGCACTATTTCAAGCGCTTTGTCTCCCCCATGTTCTTCATGCTGCCCCTGCTGCTGCTTGACGAGATAATCAAACCCGTTTCTCTGGCCCTTCGTCTTTACGGAAACGTTTTCGGCGAAGAAAGCGTTACCGAACAGCTCTATGAGCTGCTGCCCATCGGCGCCCCCATCATCATGATGGTGCTCAGTCTGCTGTTCTGCGCATTGCAGGCAGTTGTTTTCACAATGCTCACATCGATTTATCTCGACGAGGTCACCGAAGTCGAATAATAATAACCAAACACAAAAACCATTTATAAAAGGAGAACCGTATTATGTCTACAGAAGCAATTATTGCAATCGCCGCCGCTCTCACCATTTCTTTGAGCACCATCTTCCCCGCTATGGCTCAGGGCTCCACCTCCAAAACCGCTATGGAGAGCATTGCACGCCAGCCGGATGCCGCAGGCGATATCCGTTCCACCCTCATCATCTCCCTCGCTCTTATGGAAGCTCTCACCATCTACGGCCTGCTCATCGCATTTATGCTCATCTCCAAGATCTGATCGGAGGCTTTAAACAAGCATGAACATTCAACCATCGGTTATAATCTGGACGATAATCTGCTTTTTCGTTCTCATGTTTGTTCTTGACAGGCTGCTTTTCCGCCCCATGTTTGCCTTTATGCGTGCCCGCCGCGAAAAAATTGAGGGCGCCGCTGCCAAACGTGCCGAGCTCCAACAGCAGCTGGCCGACAAGGCAAAAGCGGAAAACGAAAATGCCGCTGCCGAAAAACGCTCTGCCTTCCTCAAATCCGAGGAGGCACTTGCCGAAGCATTGAAGGACGCCGACGACAGCGTTGCCGCTGCACGTGCCCGCTTTGAGCAGGAACTTGCAGAGAGCAAAGAGAACATAGTTAAAGAAAAAGCGGATATCGAAGCCGCTCTTGAGGCCTCTCTGCCCAAGCTTGCAACCACGTTTGCGGAAAAGCTGGTATCCTGAGGCCAAGCTTTTAAAAAAATTGTTTGATTGGAAAAAATAATGGGACTTCATTTTTTATATGCCTGCATAAACACGCTTATAATTGCGGCCCTTATCTTTATTATCGGACGTAAAATGATCTCGAAGATGTTCAACGGCAGAAGAGAAAAGATCTGCCGTGAGCTGGACGAGCTGGAAGCTCCCACCGAGACCCCGAAACTCCCCGAAGAGACATCTGCCGAGCAGCCTGCTGCCGCAGATTCCGCTCTCATTGAGGAGACCGTTGCCAAGATAAATTCCGCCGCAAAAAGCGAGATCGAACAACTGGATAAACAACACATATACCAGATAAACGACATCCGCCGTGACATGGTCACCGCCGTGCGCGCAGATTTTTTGGAAAAGCTCCGTGCCGAAGTCATCAAGGTAATGTCTGCAGAGCCCTATGTCTCGCTGATGCGGGCAAAGGAGAGCATTATTGCGGACAGAATAATTGATGCGGCAGAGCTCTCTCCCGGCGACATCGCCTATCTTGAAAGCAAAGACGTGCTCTACGTTACCCTCACCTCCGCATTTCCTCTCTCTCAGGATATTGTAGACAAGATAAGTGCCTGCATCCACAGACTGCTTTACGATATCGGCGGCAAGCCCTCTTTTTGGGTGAGGGTGGATTCCTCTCTCATCGGCGGACTCCGTCTGCGCATAGGCGACACTGTCTACG
>JAFSHJ010000032.1 GCA_017440425.1 Oscillospiraceae bacterium
TCGGGCATTGTCTGATGGAAAGAGGTATCAAATACAGCAGCCATGGGAACTTCGGGACCGAAAACGTCGCGGCAAGCCTGCATTGCAACAGCCTGGGGAGGATTGTGGAGGGGTCCGAGATCCTTGAATGTTACGCCGATATCATAGATAACTTCGTCAGTGATAAGAGTTGTTTCCTTATACTTCTCGCTGCCGTGGAGAACGCGGTGACCGATAGCGGTGATCTCTTTGATGCTGGAGATAACGGCCATATCGCCGGTGGTGAGTCTTACTACCAACTCTTCGAAAGCATCCTTATGGGTTGCGAAGGGTTTGTTTTCTTTTACGGAACGACCGTCTGCAAGCTTGTGGGTGATGATTCCGTCAACACCGATGCGCTCAATGTTACCTTTTGCAATAACAGTTTCATCTGTCATATCAATGAGCTGATACTTGAGAGAGGAGCTTCCCGCATTGATTACCAAAATTTTCATTTTGAACCATTCCTTACATTTATATATTTTATTTTTTGCACTAAGCCAAAAGCCAAAAGATAATCCCTTGACTTTACCCATACATTAATATATTATTACATATGAGAGAAAATATCAAGACAAATTTTATCATTATGGAGAAAAATCGTGAAAACAGCCATAATTATTGCCGAATATAACCCATTTCACAACGGACATGCCTATCAAATAGACGTTATTCGCCGTCTCGGCTTCAACAGAGTGGTAGTCGTGATGAGCGGCAACTTTGTTCAGCGCGGCTCTCCCGCCATAACGGACAAGGCTTTCCGTGCAAGAGCAGCCCTTGCCTGCGGTGCCGATCTCGTGGTGGAGCTGCCCCTCCCCTATGCAATGGCCACCGCTGAACGGTTTGCTTTCGGCGGCATCTCGCTGGCAAATGCCTTTGAGGATGCAGATGCCACACTCTTTTTCGGAAGCGAATCCAACAAGATGGCCGACCTCAAACGCATCGTTTCGCTCATCTGCTCCGATGCTGTGGATATGGAGATAAAACAGCTGGTCATCTCTGGAAAATCCTATGCCCACGCAAGACAGCTGGCAGTTTTCCACGCAGGCGGAAACGCCGAGCTTCTCTGCAATCCCAACGATATCCTTGCCGTGGAATATCTCAAGCACATCCATCTCACCGGCAACCTCATCGCAGCCTCCGCCCTTCCCAGGGTTGAGGTCAACCACGATGCGATCTCCCCCGGCAGCGGCTTTGCCAGCGCCTCCTATCTGCGTGCCCGCTGTGCCGAGAAGGGGCTTCCTGCGCTGAAGACCTATGTGCCGGATGCGGCATTCAATATCTACCGCGAAGCCTGCGAGCAAAACGAGTTCCCCTGCAGCGAAAAAAAGCTGGAGACCGCCATTCTTGCCCGTCTGCGCTCAATGTCTGCGGAGGATTTTGCAGTCCTGCCGGATATGAGCGAAGGTTTGCCCAACCGCCTTTACAACACCGCCCGCTCCGCTCTCTCGCTGGATGAGTTCATCGCCTCCGCCACCACCAAACGCTATCCCTCCGCAAGAATAAGACGTGCGGCTATGTCGGCATTTTTGGGTGTTCCGTCGGTGCTCTGCCGAAAAGCTCCACCCTATATGCGGGTGCTGGGAATGACCACAAACGGCGAGCAGCTCGTCCGCATTGCAAGCAGGAACATTCCCGTCATCGCCTCTCTGCTCAGCGCAGATGAAGAATACGCCGCCGTCGAAGCACATTCCACCGATCTGTTTGAGCTCTGCAAACCGCAGCCAAACGTCTGCGGTGAGGAATACCGCAGAAGGGTAATAAAAATCTGATGTTTCTATCATCTGATATCATCATATATCAGAATATAACTTTAATATCCACATTTTGTCAATTGTACAGCTCAAATTAGTACAAATGCACAATATAACTTGAAATAATTTTATATCCACAAGTTGCAAAACCCTCAAAATACCCTTGCAGAAATTGTCCATAATGTTGTATAATAATGTTTATAGCGGATGAAAAGGGCTGTTTTATTTTGTATTACATGCTTATTACGCTTTAAAAATAATATGTCAACGGCTCGGGGATACCTCGACGTCCGGAAAGGGGAAATTTCTTTTGAAACAGTTTAACGCCGGCAAAATCAGAAATATCGCACTCGCTGGTCACAGTGACAGCGGTAAAACATCACTTGCTGAAGCAATGCTTTTTGCAGCAGGTGCTACTGACAGACTTGGAAAGACAGCCGACGGCAATACTGTCTGCGATTTTGATCCGGAGGAAATAAAACGTGCCGTAACAGTAAGCACAGCTTCTGCTCCGCTTGTTTGGAACGATACTAAGATCAACCTTCTTGATACACCGGGTCTCTTCGACTTCGCAGCAGGATTCTATGAGGGTGTTCGCGCTGCCGAAACCACACTCATCACCGTATCTGCACGCTCCGGTGTCAA
>JAFSHJ010000303.1 GCA_017440425.1 Oscillospiraceae bacterium
ACTCTTGTAAGAGACATTTTAACATTTCCCGCCTTCAGAGACGCCCACATTGCCCTGATGGACATCGATGAGGAGCGACTGGGCTACATCAAAAAGGCCTGCGATAAGCTTGTGGAGCTTGGAAATTATCCCGCAACCGTCACCGCCACCACAAACAGCGCGGAGGCACTTAAGGATGCCGACGGTGTTCTCTGCACCATTCTCGCAGGCGACGTTGACGTTTGGCAGCACGACGTTCTCATTCCCGAAAAGTACGGCGTGGATATCAACGTCGGTGATACCCGCGGTCCCTCGGGAATCTTCCGCGCTCTGAGAACCATCCCCGTTATGCTGGACATCTGCGCCGATATAGAAAAATACTGCCCCAACGCAGTATTTTTAAACTACACTAACCCCATGGCAATGCTCTGCAGAGCAATGCAGGAAAAATATCCTCATTTGAAGATCACCGGCCTCTGCCACAGCGTTCAGGGAACCGCCGAAATGCTTGCAAAATGGGTGGGAGCAGATCCCAAGGACGTCACCTACACCTGCGCGGGCATAAACCATCAGGCGTTTTATCTTGATCTGAAGTGGAACGGAAGGGATATGTATCCCCTTCTCAGAGAAGCGATGAACAAGCCCGAGGTAGCCGAAAGCGAGACCGTAAGAAACAATATGTTCAAGCACCTTGACTACTACGTCACCGAATCCAGCGGCCACAACAGCGAATACGTTTCCTGGTACAGAAAAAGACCCGATCTTATAGAAAAATACTGCCACGGAACCTGCTGGAATCCCGGTGAGCACGCATATATCCTCAACGATTACAAAAAGCGCAAGGACACCTGGCGCGATTCCATAAAAAAGTGGCTGGATAAGCCCGAGCACTCCTTGGAAAGAGGAGCGGAATACGCGGCATATATCTTCAACGCGGTATTCGGTGACAACACCATCTTCCGCTTTAACGGAAACGTAAGAAACTTCAACCTCATCAGCAATCTTCCCTACGGCTGCTGCGTTGAGGTGCCCGTTATCGCCTCCAAGGATTCTCTGGAAGCGGTTGCGGTGGGAGCACTTCCCGATCAGCTTGCAGTGCTGATCAACACCAGCGCCCGTTGCGAGGAGCTTGCCGTACAGGGCGCATTGGAGGGCGATCCCAGAAAGGTATTCCACGCCATTGCCTTTGACCCCCTCACAAGCGCAGTTCTCTCCCTTGACGAGATACAGTCAATGGTAGACGAAATGTTTGAAGCCAATAAGGATTATCTGCCGCAGTTTAAAACACTGAGATAACCTTAAACTTTATTCCAACTCAAGTCAGCAAGTGATTTTAAATAAAAAGTTGCGTTAAAATCCACGAAAAAGTTTCGTAAGGAAAACACTTGACAGAGAAATATTCCTACTGTATAATTTATTTGTATATTTTAATCTTTCTTTTGTATTATCAGTCGCCTACAGTATAAAGCAGAGGAAAGATAAAAATAAAAAACAAAAGGAGAAAAATATGAAAAAAATCATATCGATCGTGCTTGCTTTAGTTATGATCGTTCCTATGATGTGCTTCAGCGCTTCTGCTGCTGCAAGCATCACACCGGACACGTCATGGTACGACGCAAGCAAGTCGGAATTTGTGATCGACTCAGCTGCCGATCTCTATGGCTTTGCTCAGCTTGCAAACGGTGGAAATACCTTTGCAGGTAAGACAGTCAAGCTCGGCGCAGACATC
>JAFSHJ010000304.1 GCA_017440425.1 Oscillospiraceae bacterium
AGCTTTACAACACCGTGGATGCAGTGATAGTCGGCAAAGTTGTGGGCAAAGAGGCGCTTGCCGCAGTTGGCGGTCCCTCCGGTGTCATCATCAACCTGCTGGTCGGTTTTTTTGTGGGACTTTCCTCCGGTGCAACGGTCATCCTCTCACAGCACTACGGGGCACGGCAGGATGAAGAGGTCAGCCGCACCACCCACACCGCTATTGCCCTTTCCGTTGCAGGCGGCGCAATTTTGACAGTTGGCGGCTTTCTTCTCGCACCCTGGTCTCTCAGCATAATAAACACCCCAACGGATATCCTTGAGCCTTCGGTGATATATCTCAGAATATATTTTCTCGGAATGATACCCTCCCTCATCTATAACATGGGTTCGGGCATTCTGCGTGCCGTGGGAGATTCCCAGCGACCTCTGTATTTCCTCATTGCGGGCTGTATCACCAACATCGTACTGGATCTTTTGTTTGTTCTTGTGCTTGATATGGGTGTTATCGGTGCCGCCGCTGCAACCGTTCTCTCCCAGCTTGTAAGCGCCCTGCTGGTGGTCATCACCCTGATGCGCACCAACGAAGCCTACCGACTTGTTATCAGGCAGATAGGTTTTCACGGCAAAATCTTCATCAACATTGTAAAGATCGGTCTGCCGGCAGGTCTGCAATCGGTAATGTACGGCTTCTCCAACATCATCATTCAATCCAACATCAACACCTTTGACACCGATGCCGTTGCCGCATTCACAGCTTTCGGCAAGATAGATGCCATCTTCTGGATGATAATCGGTGCCTTCGGCGTCTCCATAACCACCTTTGTGGGGCAGAACTTCGGCGCCAGAAAATACACCCGAATATACAGGAGCAGCGCTGTCTGCCTTGCTATGGCGGCGGTCACCACGGTTTTCATCACCACCGTCATCTGCGCCTTCGATAAATATCTGCTGCTTCTCTTCACAGACGACCCTGCGGTGGTTGCCCACGGCGAGGAAATGATACGTCTGGTTGCCCCGTTTTGGATAGCCTATATCTCCATTGAGATTTTTGCAGGCTCTGTCCGCGGCACCGGAGATTCCCTCCTGCCCATGATAATGACCTGCTTCGGCATCTGCGCATTGCGTATTGTTTGGCTCTATGCCTTTGTTCCCCGCTTCAACACCATCGATTCGGTGCTTTTCAGCTACCCCATGACCTGGATAGTCACCAGCACCATGTTTATCCTCTATTATTTCCACGGCGGTTGGCTGCGCCGCAGACGGGCTGTCATAGGTGATCCCCTTGCCCGCGGCGAAAAGCTGCATATTCTCAAACACTTTTTCTCCTCTCCAAACAAAACCAACTGATTTTAACGCAAAAAAACACGGCACACTTTTTAGTGTGCCGTAATTTTTTGTTTGGATAATTCACTCGATAAAACGGTCAAAGGTGATGTTGCGCATGGAGTTTCTTATCTCTGCAGAGATATCGTCGAAGCATTTTTTGAATTTGCAGGGACCCTCTGCGGGTCTTGTACAGACAAAATCCTTGGATATACAGCGGTTGATATGTATTTTGCCTTCGGTTATCTCCACAACATCCAAAACAGATATTTGGTTTGGCGCTTTTGCAAGCTCATAACCGCCCCGTGTGCCTTTATAGGATCTCACCAGCCCGCCCGCAACCAGCTTTCTCAAAATTTTAAGAGAAAACCTGAGCGGCACGCCGCTTATATCGGAGATAGACTTGGCATCCATCCTCACCGATGCGGCAGCTTCGCTTTCCGAGGGGTCGTTCCAACCCTCTGCAATGACCGATATTATTCTTATTGCATAATCCGATTCCAATGTAAGCTGCATAATAACTCTCTCTATCTACATAGTACTTTAAATATACCATATCGGTAGATTTTTTGCAAGTGCAAAACCTAAAACTTAACAGAAGCTTAATCAGTCAAGGAAATCCTTCAGACGCTTGCTGCGACTGGGATGACGGAGCTTACGCAGAGCCTTTGCCTCGATCTGACGGATACGCTCTCTTGTAACGTTAAACTCTTTACCAACCTCTTCCAATGTGCGGGAACGTCCGTCCTCAAGGCCGAAGCGGAGGCGGAGCACCTTCTCCTCACGGGGGGTGAGGGTGGAGAGCACGTCGCCCAGCTGTTCACGCAGAAGTGTGTGGGAAGCGGCGTCTGCAGGGGCAGGAGTGTCGTCATCGGCAATGAAGTCGCCCAGATGGCTGTCTTCCTCTTCACCGATAGGGGTCTCCAGGGATACCGGCTCCTGAGCCACACGCATTACCTCGCGAACCTTATCAACGGGCATACCAAGCTCTTCTGCAATCTCTTCCACGCTGGCTTCGCGTCCGTTTTTGTGCAGCAGCTGGTTGCTGATCTTTTTAACTTTGTTGATGGTCTCAACCATGTGAACGGGAATTCTGATGGTTCTTGCCTGGTCTGCAATGGCTCTTGTGATAGCCTGGCGGATCCACCATGTGGCATAGGTGGAAAACTTGAAGCCCTTGGTGTGGTCAAACTTTTCAACAGCCTTGATAAGACCCAGGTTGCCCTCCTGAATGAGATCCAGGAAGTGCATTCCGCGGCCAACATAGCGCTTTGCAATGCTGACAACAAGGCGCAGGTTGGCCTCGGCAAGACGTTTTCTTGCATATTCGTCGGTGGGCATACGGGAAGCAAACTCGATCTCCTCCTCGGAGCTGAGCAGCGGCACACGGCCGATCTCTTTGAGATACACCTTGACGGGGTCGTCAATGCTGATGCCGTCCACCATCATCTCGGAATCCAAATCATCGGAATCGATGAGATTCATGGTGAAATCAAAATCCAGATTGGGGTCAAAGTCCTCGATGATCTCGATGTTGTAGGATTCCAGTTCGTCGTAAAGTCTGTCTATCTGCTCAACGTCAAAGCCGTCATCTTCCAAAAGATCGTTTATCTCTTTTGTGGAAAGCTTACCCTTGGCTTTTCCGCTTTCGATAAGCTCTTTCACCATAGATTTCTTTTCTGTGTTGTGCTGCTCCATTTTTTAACCTTCCTTTTCCCTTTTGCTTTTCCTTATTTATCCCTGTTTTTTTTGCATTTTTTCCTGCATTTTCCGCAGATATTCATCATCGTCCATGCTTTCTATCTGCTGCTTTGAAAGCACGCTGCCCGCCGATTTTATGGCATCCACATAGTGGTCGATGTCATCCGGCGAGAGGTTTATGCCGGTGGTCGCCGCCATTATTCCCGACAGAATGCCGATATCCTCAACGGAAAGATCCGCATTAAGCTCGGTGAAGCTGCAGGCGGCACCCTGTGCGTGCCGTTTTTCAATGGCTTCAAAAATCCTTCTGTGAGATGCCGTTGCCAGCATCTCGCTCTTCAGCTTGCCCAGCACTCTGCCGATGTGGCTTGGGTTTTGCAGCATGCAGGCAATGAGCTTTTCTTCGTTCACCGCCGCCTTAATGTTTCTTGTGCGTTCAAAATCCTTTTTCTCGCCGGGGGTGTAGCTGTAGACCGAAAGATCGTTTCGCTCTTTTTTCTTTTGTTCACGGTTTTTCCGCTTTATTTCGTCTGCGGTTTGCATTATTATTGCATCTTTTGACACATTTAATTCTCCCGCAAGTCGTGATGCGTAGATATCCCGCTCCACCGGCGAAGAAAGCCCGGCAATGTATCGGATGCTCTCTTTTAAAATTCCCAGCCTTCCGTCGGGTGTATCCGCATCATATTTGTTTTTGATGATATCCAGAGCATATTCCGTGGCGCTGCTGCTGCCCTCCAGCATCATTTTAAACCGCACCGCACCAAACTTTTTAATGAACTCATCCGGGTCTTTGGCACCGGTAAGCTTGAGCACCTTTACTTTTATGCCCGTTTCCGCAAAGATATCGCCGGCACGCTTGGTGGCCTTCTGTCCTGCCTCGTCGGAATCGTAGGAGAGCACCACCGTTTTGGCATATTGCGAGATTATTCTTGCCTGGTCGGTGGTGAGTGCGGTGCCCAGCGTTGCCACCGTGTTGGTGAAGCCCGCCTGATGCACCGTTATAACGTCCATATATCCCTCTGCCAACAGCAGAGTGTCTTTGCCCGAATCCTTTGCAAAGTTGAGCGCAAACAGGTTGCGGCTCTTTTTATAGACGGGTGTATCGGTGGAGTTGAGATATTTCGGTCCTTCTCCGGAGATGAGTCTTCCGCCGAAGCCGATGACGCTGCCCCGCAGATCTATTATGGGGAAGATGATGCGGTTGCGGAAAACGTCGTAGTAACCGTATCTTCCGTTGGAGATAAGTCCTGCCTCTGCCATCTCCTCACGGCTGAAGCCCTCGGAGTTCAGAAAATTCATCAAGGAATATCTGTCCTGCGAGGCATATCCCAAACCGAAGTGGCGCACCGTCTGGGGCGTGAGTCCTCTGTCCAGCAGATAGCGTCTGCCCTCGGCGCCTTTTTCGGAGAGGAGGTTATCGTGATAGAACCTTGCCGCTTTGCGGTTCATCTCCAATATTCTGAGGCGTTTGCGTGCAGAGCCGTCGTTATCCGTATCCTCGGGAAGCTCCATTCCCACCCGCTTTGCCAAAAAGCGAAGCGCCTCAACATAGCTTAAATTTTCAATTTTTCTTATAAATGTGACAACGTCGCCTCCCGCTCCGCAGCCGAAGCAATAAAAGGACTGGTTGTCCGGATATATTGTGAAGGATGGAGTTTTTTCGGAGTGAAAGGGGCAAAGTCCCACGCGGTTTCTGCCGCGGTGTATCACGTTTATGTATGACGATATCACGCTTTCGATGTCATTCCGATATTTTACCTCTTCAATGACCTGTTCGGGGATCATTCCCTCTCCTCCTTTCCTTCCTTTTCAGCTTTTGTTATCAGTTTTCCTCCCAGAACGTGGGAACAAACAGTTTTTCGTAACAGCTGACCGCAAAACGGTCGCTCATGCCGGAGATGTAATCGCAGGTGGCACGGTTTGCGCCTTCTGTCTCATATATTGCACGGATCTTGTCCGGCATCTCCTCCGGTCGGGTGAGATAATATTCATAGAGCTTGCCCACCAGCTCCCCTGCCTTGCCCTCCTGAGCCTTGGCAATGGGATTGGTGTAAACGGCTTCGAACATGAATGCCGTCAGCTTTTGGAACTCGCTGTATATCTCCGACGGGATGATGATATCCGGCTTGTCCTGCGAAGCCTCCACGATGGCGGTGACCATTGTGGTGATGCGTGCTGTCTTTCTG
>JAFSHJ010000305.1 GCA_017440425.1 Oscillospiraceae bacterium
GATGGTTCTGCCAAAGCCGGCAAGATCAAAGCCGCCGTTTTGAATATATGCCGCCGCAACGTTTGGTGCCGCAACACCAAGATAAGAAAGTGCGGAGCAGATGAATTTCATATCCGGGATGGCGGCTTTCAGCTTTGCGGTGCCCTCCAGCATACGGGCCACACCCTCCAGCGGGTGCTCGTCGATGTCGTAGCCGCCGGAGGCAAAGGGGCGGTTGACGTGCGGGTTGAAATAGGGGTTGCCCATGGTTATGTTGATGAGGCGCATTCCGCTCTCATAGAGCATTTTTATCAGTTGAACAGGCTCGGTCTCATCAAATTCGGTGCCGCCGTTCGGCGAAACACCGAAGCCGTAAGGATATTCCAAACCGTCATATACGTTGAGACGGGTGGAGACGATAAAATCATCGGAGCAACTCTGCATGGCACCTGCGGCAGTTTCCCGCAGCAGACGGGTGCGGTTTTCCAAAGAGCCGCCGTATCTGCCCTCGCGGTTATATGCGGAGAGCAGCTCGGAGTTGATGTAGCGGTGGCAGCATTTGATATCCACCCCGTCAAAGCCTGCCTTTTCCGCCAAAACAGCGCCGCCCACCAGCGCCTCACCAATGCGGTCGAGGTGCTCGTCGGTGACTATTCTCTCTGCAGGCAGAGGGGAATCCTTCTCATAGAGGGGGTTGTTGTAGGCAATTATGGGTTCGGGGAAGCCGTGGGGCTTGGAATAGCGTCCCGAGTGGGTGGCCTGCATAATGACGATAGGCTCATAGCCGTTTGCCTTCAGCGCCGTCTCTTTGATGGCTTCAACCTGACGCTTAAAATCGTCGAGATTGTTTTGGGAGATGCACAGCTGCCTGGGATTGGCTCTGCCCTCCTCCATAACGGCGGTGGCCTCAAACCAAATGAGACCTGCCCCGCCCTCTGCAAAGCGGCGGTAGCGCCGTTTGGTCAGCTCGTCGGGAGAGCCGTGGGCGGTGCCGTCGCAACCCTCCATTGCCTGACAGACAAGGCGGTTGGGGACGGTTTTGTTTTTTATTGTAAGCCTTTCGGCAAGAATAACGGTGCTTTCGGCAAAAGGAAGTGCCGTGCCAAGCTCATTGTTTTGTGTTTTGAAGCTGTTGATATCGGAATAAACCCTGCGGATCATTTCTATCTCCTCCCTATAATTATATTTTAATACTTTATGGGCGCGGAGACAATATCAATTTGGTTTATCTTTATGTAAATCTTGCAAATTTGCAAAAATGCGCTATAATGGTCACAGAGAGGTGAGTTATATGAGCAAACCAATTATCGAAGCATATTTTTCGAAGGATGTTTCGGCAAAGCAGCCCCACTATCACGATTGCCATCAGATCATCTATGTGACGAAGGGCGAGATAAAGGTCTGCATCAACGATGTGAGCTACAACGTGGTCGGCGGAGAGATGGTTATCTTCAGCAGATACGAAGCACACTCCATCTCGGTGGTGTCGGAGGAATATGAGCGCTATGTTCTGCGCATAGATCCCACGGCAGACAGCAGAGAGAACCGGATTTATTCGCTGCTCTCCAACCGCCCCAGCGGTTTCTGCAACGTTTTGGCGGTGGGTGACGGCAAACACAGCTTTGACCTGCTGTTTAAAGAGATAACGGAGGAATATGCCGATCCGCAGAAGCTGACGGAGGATATGCTGGAGCTGCTCACAAACCAGCTGCTGATAAAAATATACCGTCAGCTTCCGGAGAGCCTTTCTCTGCTTGAAGAGAACAATTTTGAGATGGTGTCGGGCATTCAGCGGCGGTTTGAGAGCAGTTGCGCCAAACAATACAGCCTGACAGAGATAGCCAAAGAATACAACATCAGCGTGTCCTCTCTTTCCCACCAGTTCAAGCGGATAACAGGAGTTTCGGTGATGGATTATCTGCTCTCCTGCAGGCTTGCGGCGGCAAAGAGATATCTCACCGAGACCGGTCTCAGCATCAGCGAGATAGTGGAGCGCTGCGGCTTCAGCGACAGCAGCAACTTCAGCCGCACCTTCAAACGGCTGAACGGAACAACGCCGTCCCAATTCCGCTGCAGATATGCGGGCGGAAACGGTGAGAAAAAATGTTGATATAACAAAAAAAGTATGATATAATCAAGAAAAATGACCGGGAGGTTTAATTATGCTTTTAAGAATAGCCAGAATCAGCTACGATCCCGTTGTAGCCTATGCATCCGAAGAGTTGAAGCGCTGTCTTGAGAAGATGGATCCATCTTTGGAGATAATCCTGCTTACATATCCCAAGTGGAGAGAAGACATAAAGAATGCGCTGTGGGTGGGCATGGACGATGCCGTCTCCGCAGAGCTGCCGGAAGTTGCAGACAAGAAGCTGGACGATGCCATCGCCATCGATGTAAAGGGCGGCGTTGGCTACATCACCGGCACAAACCCCAGAGCGGTGCTCATTGCCGCCTTCCGCTATCTCCGTGAGCTGGGCGCAATGTGGGTCCGCCCCAAGGATGGCGAATATCTTCCCGCCTGCACCGTAACAGACAGAGTTGTTAAAATTGCGGAAGCTCCCTCCAGCCGACACAGAGGTGTCTGCATCGAGGGCGCTGTCTCCGTCGACCACGTAAGAGATATGATCGATTGGATGCCCAGAGTGGGTCTCAACGCCTATTTCAACCAGTTCTGGGTGCCTGCCACCTTCTATGACAGATGGTATATTCCCCACCTCAGCAAGAAAATGCAGAATGAGGAGATCACCCGTGCCGACGTTGAAGGCATCAGAGATGCCTCTATCTATGAGATAAAGCGCCGCGGTCTGCTCTATCACGCAACGGGTCACGGCTGGACCTGCGAGCCCTTCGGCATTGAGGGCATGGACTGGGACGGCAGCAAAGAGCGCCATGTTCCCGAAGAAGCCGTGCAGTATCTGGCTCTCACAAAGGGCAAGAGACAGCTTTGGAACAACGTTCCCCTCAACACCAACCTCTGCTATTCCAACCCCAAGGTGAGAGAGATAGTCAGCAACTCCATTGCAGATTACTGCGAGGCAAACAATATGGTGGATTACCTCCACGTTTGGCTGGCTGACGACCGAAACAACCACTGCGAATGCGAAAACTGCACCAAGAAAACTCCCTCCGATTGGTATGTTATCCTGCTCAACAAAATTGATGAGACCCTCACCGCAAGAGGCATCGGCACAAAGGTAGTATTCCTTATTTATAACGAGCTTTTGTGGGCACCCGTTGAGGGCAAGCTGAACAATCCGGATAGATTCGTGCTTATGTTTGCCCCAATCTCCCGCACCTACACCAACTCTCTTGCCGATGTTGGCGATTACGATCTTAACGATCTGCCTGCCTATGAATATAACAACATGAAGAGCCCCCGCTCCGTTGAGGAAAACATCGGCTTCCTGAGAAAGTGGCAGGATTTCTTCAAGGGCGACAGCTTCGATTATGACTATCACTATATGTGGGATCACCACAAAGACCCCGCTCATATGTCCATGAACAAGGTTCTGTTCAACGATATGAAGGCTATGCGTAAGCTTGGCATAGGCGGTATGGTGAGCTGCCAGAACCAGAGAGTGTGGCTGCCCACCGGCTTCGGTATGGTGGCAATGGCTTCCGCCCTTTGGAACAACGAGGCAGATTACGACAAGGTTGCAAACAATTATTTTGCAGCCGCATTCGGTCCCGAGGGCATTCTTGCAAGAACCTATCTCGAAAAGCTCTCCGATCTGTTCACTCCTCCCTATATGCGCGGTGAGATGGGTGTTGTCTGTGCAGAGGCTGCCGAAAAGGCAGCACAGATCCCCGCTTGCGTCAATGCGTTTGCAGAGATCATTGAGAGAAACCTGAACGGCAGTCTGCCCGAGGTACAGCGCAGAAGCTGGGAATACCTCGACTACCACAAGAACTACAGCATTCTTTTGGGCGCCGCTGTTCAGAAACGTGCGGAAGGCAAGCAGGAAGAGGCAAAACGCTGCTGGAGCATCTTTGAAAAATATATTATGGATAACGAAGAGAAGTATCCCGACGTGCTGGACGTTGCAGTGCTCCGCGGAACTCTCGGCGGTATGTTCAGATGACAGCTGAATTTTAAGATAAAAGTTAATGCCGATGTTTTGTCGGCATTAACTTTTTAAACTTGCAGGATTTACATAAAAAATTGCGAGAATTATATTGCACGGCAAAGCTTTAGAGGTTATACTTGAGATAACACAATGTTGTTTTGAAAGGATAATTAAATATGTTTTTGAGAATAGCCCGAATCAGTTACGATCCCGTTGTGGCATATGCCTCCGAAGAGCTGAAACGCTGCCTTGAAAAGATGGATCCGTCTTTGGAAATAGTGCTGCTCACCTATCCCAAATGGCGTGCAGACATAAAAAATGCGCTGTGGGTTGGCATGGACGATGCCCTCTGCGCAAACCTGCCCGAAGTTGAAAACAAAGAGCTGGACGACGCCATTGCAATCGACGTTGACGGCGGCGTTGGCTACATCACCGGCGCAAACCCCCGTGCGGTGCTCATTGCAGCTTTCCGCTATCTCCGTGAGCTGGGCGCAATGTGGGTCCGCCCCAATGACGGCGAATATCTCCCTGCCTGCACCGTAGCGGACAGAGTGGTTAAAGTTGCGGAAGCCCCCTCCTGCCGCCACAGAGGCATCTGCATTGAGGGCGCTGACTCTGTTGACCACGTTATTAATATAATTGACTGGATGCCCAGAGTGGGTCTCAATGCCTATTTTAATGAGTTTTGGGTGCCTGCGGCATTCTATATGGGCTGGTATAAAAAGCATTTTGAAAAGCACAAGATAAACGACGAGATCACCAAAGGAGACGTTGAAGGCATCCGAGACACCTCCATCTACGAGATGAAGCGCCGCGGAATGCTCTATCACGTTGCAGGTCACGGCTGGACCTGCGAACCTTTGGGC
This sequence comes from Oscillospiraceae bacterium, assembly GCA_017440425.1. Lineage (GTDB taxonomy): Bacteria > Bacillota > Clostridia > Oscillospirales > Ruminococcaceae > SIG526. Next base: position 4,913 of record JAFSHJ010000305.1, read on the forward strand.
ATTGACGGTATAGGCTGGGGACAGAACACCAGAACGGATATCCCCGAGGAGACCTATCAGTATCTTGCTCTCACAAAGGGCAAAAGACAGTTTTGGAACAACATTCCCCTCAACACCAATTTGTGCTATTCCAACCCCAAGGTCAGGAAGATAATGACCGATGCCATTGCGGAATATTGCGAAAACAATCCGATGGTGGATTATCTCCATGTGTGGATGGCTGACGACGGCAACAACCATTGCGAGTGCGAAAACTGCACCAAAAAGCGCCCTGCAGATTGGTATATGGCAATTCTCAACGAGGCCGATGCCAAGCTCACCGCAAAGGGTCTTGACACAAAGATAGTATTTCTTATGTATAACGACCTGAACTGGCCGCCCGTTGAGAGCGTGCTCAACAACCCGGACAGATTCGTGCTCATGTATGCCCCCGTGGGACGCTCCTACTCCCGCTCCTACAAAGAGGCAGGCGATTTCGATATGGATAAGATCCGCCCCTTTGTCTATAACCACATCACCAACCCCAACACCGTGGAAGAAAACCTTGCAATGCTGAGAAAATGGAAGGAATTCTTCAAAGGCGACACCTTCACCTACGATTATCATTATATGTGGGACAACCACAGAGACCCTGCACACATGGCACTGGACAAGGTGCTGTTTGAAGATATGCAGTGCATGAGAGACGTAGGTCTCGGCGGAATGGTGAGCTGTCAGAACCAGCGCGTGTGGGCACCCAGCGGATTTGGTATCACCGCAATGGCAGAAGCACTTTGGAATAAAAATGCGGATTTCGACACCGTTGCGGATAACTACTTCAAAGCGGCATTTGGCAGCGACGGAATTCTTGTGAGAAGCTATCTCGAGCAGCTTTCGCAGCTGTTCAACCCCAAATATATGCGCTGCGAGATAGACAAGATATCCCCCGAGGTGGCAGAGAGCGCCGCAAAGATCCCTGCATTCATCAGCGAGTTCGGAAAAACCATAAGCAGAAATCTGTGCGCAGGTCTCCCCGAGGCACAGCGCAGAAGCTGGGAGTATCTCGACTACCACAAGAACTACTGCACTCTGTTGGCTGCTGCGGTGGAATGCCGTGCAAAGGGCGATGAGGAAGGCTCTGCACGCTGCTGGGACGTTTTCGAGAAATATATCAACGAAAACGAAGAAAAATATGCCTATGCACTGGATACAGGCTGCGCCAAAGGAACCATCGGCGGTCTGTTCAAAGAAAATATTTGGGGATAAGGAGTTCCGCACAAAAAACCAAAGACTCCTGAGGCACGGCTTTTTGAAGCAGCGTTGCCGGTTTACCCCTTAATAACACAAATTTTGCGGCGGATTTTTAAATCTGCCGCTTATTTTTATCTTAAAAGTAAAGAAAAATTAGCAAACTTTAAAATAAATTATTGCATAATTGAAAAAATAATGTTATTATATAAAGGAATATTATATTTTTTTGAATGCTTATGGAAAGTGGGCTTTACATCTGCGGAAATAACCCGAAGATGAAGAAAGCTGAAAGGAAGATTGGAATGACGACCGAGGAAAGACGTGCGAATATTGAAGCGTTGATCAAAGAGAAAAAAGAGTTGGATGTCAACTTTATCAAGGATCGTTTTGGAATTTCCAGCGTGACCGTGCGCAACGATCTTATGTTTCTCGAGCGCAAAGGCGTGGTGAAAAGACTTTTCGGAAAGGCTGTTCTGCGTGACGACAGAATTCCCGGCGGTTTCGATTTCCAGCACGTTGACAACCTTGATGTAAAAGAGAAGATAGGCAAGCTGGCAGCCACCCTCATTGAGGAAAACGATTCCGTTATGTTCTACACCGGCACCACAACAATGCAGGTGGCACGCAATCTGGATGACAAAATGAACCTCATTGCCGTCACAAACTCCATCTATATCGCCCACGAGCTTAGAAGATTTGCCAACGCAAAGCTGGTGCTCATCGGCGGCAACATCAGCATGGATACCGGCGCAACCTACGGTGTGCAGGCAATAAACCAGCTGGAGCACTATAATATAGATAAGCTGTTCCTCTCGGTTGACGGAATAGATGCCGACGGCGGCATAACCAACAACTATCCCTACGAGGCAGACATCAACTTTGCCCTCATCAAAATGGCAAAGAAGATAATCGTCATTGCCGACCACACCAAAATCGGCAAGACCCACTTCATCCACATGGGCAACATCGACGATGTGGATATCCTTGTTACCGACAGCAAAGCTCCTGCGGATAAAATTGAAGCCATCCGCAAAAAGGGCGTAACGGTATATCAGGTTTAAGTTGTATATTATTGAATGCGGCAGGTGCCCGTTTTGGCGGGACCTGCCGCTTTTGTGTTTATGGGAGAAAATAAGGGGAAAATACACAAAAAAAGCGGGGTAATTTCAGCTTTAAAAAGAGCGGAAATATATTGACAATCGGCTGCTAAAAAGTTATTATAGCGGTAAAGAAGACCCGAAACAACATTTTAACCTGACCACCGTTTCCGGGAGGGAAATTTTTATGGGAAATATTCGCTATATATTCAGGAAAGACGGAGATTGCGAGCGCCCCTGCGTTTTGTGGGCGTGGTTGGACAGACTGCAAGCAGAGGATATTGTCTACCAGATGCACAAGTTCAAGGAGGCGGGCATCGAGGAGGTTTACATCGAGCCGGTCTGGATGATCGAGGTGGACGACTACCTCTCCGATTTCTTTATGGATATGATAAAGCTTGCCGCCGACACCGCCGAAGAGCTTGGAATGAAATATTCCATCTACGACGATTTCGATTGGCCCTCCGGCAACTGCGCAGGCAAGGTGCTGGAGAAATATCCCTTCACCAGAATGACATATTTAAAGTGGTTCCGCAAGGATGCCCAGGCAGGCGAGCCGCTGGAGATATTATTCAAAGGCGAGCTGCTGGCTGTCAAGGCGGAATACACCGACAAAATGAAAAAACGCGAGGATATTACCGATAAGGTCTCGGTGGAGAGCTTTGCCGGCGGAGAATACGGCAGAGTTATCTGGAAAAACAAAAACTGCTGTGCCGTAAAGGTGTGGGCCTTCTGCAAGGTCTATGCGGAGAACATCGGCGCCACAAAGTGGAGCACCTTCACCAACAACACCAGAGGCTTCACCGATTCCATGAACAAAGAGGCGATGCGCCTCTACATTGAGATGAACCACGAGGTCTACCGCAAAAAGCTGGGAGACAAATTCGGCAAGAGCATCACCCGTGCCTTCAGCGACGAAACCCCTCTGGGCGATTTTATAGATATGGATCTCAACATGATGCCCTATTCCATCGTCTTTGAGGAGGAGTTCCAAAAAGAGCACGGTTATGCCGTGAGAGATAACTTCATCGCCCTCACCCGGGTTTCGGAAAGAGACGAAGACATAAAGGTGCGGTACGATTACAACACCACCTGCACAAGGCTGTTCAGGGAGGCGTTTATCGATCAGGTATCGGGCTGGCTGCACAGATACGGTCTTGAGTGGACGGGTCATCTCAGCGGCAGCAGCAATCTCTATATGCATTCCATCCAGCAGGGAGATTACTATGTGGCAAACTCCGGCTTCGATATCCCCGGAATGGACAGCATTCTCTCCCACAAAAACGTGAATGCGGATGACTTTGGCGCCAATGCAAAAATCCTTGCATCTCTTGCAAAGTTTGCAGGCAAGGACCGCACCATCTGCGAGACCTTCTCCGGCAGCGGCTGGGAGATGAACATGGAGGATGCCAAGCGCATCATCAACAACATAATGCTCCGCGGCATTACATATATAATGTATAACTCCGCCAGCTATTCCCTCAGCGAGGGGCGCAAGGCTTTCCCCATCGGCTATATGCCCACCTTCGGCTTCAACAATCCCGTCTTCCGCCACTACGGCAAGCTGACGGATTACACCGCCATCCGCTCCTCTCTTTTGGTGCAGACCAAACCCTGCGGCAATGCGCTGATAATGCTTCCGCAGATAGATGCGTGGCTGCATCCCGATATAAGCTCCCGACATTCCGCAAACGGAATAATGGATCTCTGCTGGTTCAGCTGCACGCTGGCGCTGCAGAAAAAGAGCGTGGATCACGATATCTTCTTTGAAGCCATCACCGATGAGCTGAAAATTGAAAACGGCAAAGCAAACGTCAAGGGCTACAGCTACGATACCGTCGTGGTGCCCTGTATGAGATATTCCAAGCAGGCAACGCTGGACAAGCTGGAGGAATTTGCAAAGCAGGGCGGCAGACTTGTGTTTGTGGAGAAATTCCCCTTCAGCGCTGCCGACACCGCCAAAAAATATGATTTCCCCGCAATTTGCGGACTCTCCGAAGAGGGCAGAAGCTTCTTTGCTCAAAAGGGCGGATATGCTGTCCACACAGAGGGCAACGTGATGCTCATTCGCCTGCAGGAGAGAAAGTTCTATGTTACCGAACAGTTCCGCAGCGATATCAGCAGCTTTGTTAAGTGCGGCAGCGCAGAAAATGCCGTGGAATGTGATGAAATTCCCGATGGTGTTTACATTGCCCGCCGTGCCGCCAAGGGCCTTTACTGCGCACTTATCTTAAACAACACAAGCGAGACAAAAAAGGTCACACTTCGCATAAACAGCAGCGACGATATCTGCCTGCTGGAGGGAGAAACCGTGAGAGAATGCACCGCCAAAGGCGGAAGATTCACGCTGGAGCTCCCGCCCCACGAAATGCCCATCGTCATGCTCAAAGCAAAGGGCGTGGAGCTTGAAGCACCCAAGGCAGAAGCAAAAGAAAAGCCCTGCGGCAAAGAGCACACAGTCCAATTTGACAGCGAATGGCACTTCACAACCATTGAAAACAATATGCTGCCATTGAGGATAAGATATCTCACAAAGTCAGAGCCCTGCAAAAAGCTTTCCGCAGAGCTTCTTAAGCAGGCAGAGACCGCAAACGCACCCTTTGCCTGCCACGAATTCCCTGCAGGTCAGGGGCTGGAGTTCGGGGACGGCTATGCC
>JAFSHJ010000306.1 GCA_017440425.1 Oscillospiraceae bacterium
CATTGATTCGATGAACGAAAACGGCATAACCGGAGTCAACTTTGTGGATCTCACGGACGTATACGATATCACGGTGATGTACCGCAGCAGAGTTGCCATTTATATCTCCACAGAGGTGCAGATAGACTACAAAATGGAGATGGTCAAAAAGGTTTTGGAGGATGCGGTGGGCAGCACCGGAATGTATTATATCAATGCCTCCGTGCCGGGAACAACATCCGTTCGAGAGGTCAAAAGCATCAGCGAGTTCTTCAATTCTCCACTGTTTAAAGAGGAGAAAGAGGAGAGCGCCACGGATGATGATCCCAATGCATCGGCAGAGGGCGAAGCAGCGGATGAGAGCTCCGACGGAGAGGCTTCCTCAGGTGAAGAGTCCGATGTATAAAAATGCAGAATTACATATAGGTTGTGTCCTGCGCTGAGGCAAAAGACTACCTATTGTTTGGCAAATTGAGAAGGATCAAGGCGGAATTTTTTGAAAAAGATAAAAATTTCAAAAAAAATGCGAATTATTTTAATAAAAAAACTTGATTGAGCCGCTTTATCTATTGAATTTTGAGAATAAATCTGTTACAATATATAGTATATATAAGGGTGGGAGGAACGGTATATGTTCGGTAACTTTGATATGGATAACAGTATAGAGAAAATCGTTTCGATAAAGGTAATAGGTGTCGGCGGAGGCGGCGGCAACGCTGTCAACAGAATGATCGAGGCCGGCATGACCAGCGTTGAGTTCATTGCAATAAATACGGACAAGCAGGTTTTGGAGCGTTCCAAAGCCAACTATAAAATTCAGATCGGCGAAAAGCTGACCAAGGGTCGCGGTGCAGGCGGCGATGCTATGATCGGTCAGAAATCCGCTGAAGAGAGCCGCGAAGAGATCGCAGCAGCCCTCAAAGGTACACAGATGGTATACATCACCGCAGGTATGGGCGGCGGCACCGGCACAGGCGCTGCAGCAGTGGTTGCAGAGATAGCAAGAGATATGGATATCCTCACCATCGGTATCGTTACAAAGCCCTTTGCATTTGAAGGCGCAAAGCGCATGAAGAATGCCGAAATGGGTATTGCAGCTCTCCGTGAGCACGTTGATGCCCTTATGGTCATCCCCAACGACAGACTGCGTCTCATCTCCGAGAAGATCACATTTATAAACGCATTTAAAGCAGCTGACGAAGTTCTCCGTCAGGGCGTTCAGAGCGTATCCGACCTCATAATCATCCCCGGTATCGTCAACCTGGACTTCGCCGATGTTTCCGCTATCATGCGCAACGCAGGCTATGCACACATGGGTGTTGGCCGTGCACAGGGTAAGGATAAGGCAGAGCAGGCTACCTTGGCTGCAATCTCCAGCCCGCTGCTTGAAACTTCCATCAACGGCGCACGCGGCGTTATCGTAAACATCACCGCATCCCCCGATATCGGTATGGAAGAGATCGAGATCGCATCCTCCATCATCACAAACGCTGTAAGCCCCGATGTAAACCTTATCTGGGGTGCTGCGCTGGATGAGAGCTATCAGGATGAGATGAGCATCACCGTTATCGCTACCGGATTTGAAGAGCCCAAGCCCGAGACTCCCACAGCAGGCGGCGTGTTTGAAACAAAGAAAGAAGATAAGAAAGAGGAAGATGACACAGAGGATACCGATATCTTCATCAACGTCCTCAAACGCTTCAACGAGCCTGCCGCAGAGGCACCCGCTGTCACCTACACCGGCAAAAAGACCTGCCCCAAGTGCGGCGAGAGACTTTCTGCAGATAAGAAATTCTGCATCAAGTGCGGCGCAACTCTCTGATAACTGATATAACAAAAATTAACCCTCCGACAACTTGTCGGAGGGTTTTTGTGTGTGGAAAAGTTTTTTACAAAGACGAAGATTATCTGTAATTGCCGCAGTTTTGGCAAAAACGTGAGGTTTTGATATCATTGTTTGCATTTCCACATATCAGATGTGTCGGGTGCAGAAGATGAGAGAGAAGAAAGATAGGAAGAAGGGGAAGGTTTGTTTTGCGGTTGAGGGTTGGATTCAACGTGTTCACGAATAATTTGAACATTGTTGAAAAACTGAATCAGCAGCATATTTGCGGTAAGCTGTATGTAGCCAACGATTGCTCCTATTACTGCCCAAAGAACAAGGTCGAGAAAGAAGGAGCCAGTGATATAGAAAGGAAGTAAGCCAAGCAGTATACCTATTGCTATGCAAATAAAAAAGAGAGCAACGGTGACATATTTATAAATTGTGATCCAACGACTATTTTTTTCATCAAACATAAAAAATCCTCCCAATATTTTTAATAACAATAGTGTAGCAAAAAGCAAACCTAAAAACAATATGCTGGCTGCATAGTATTGCAAAAAAATACTGCTGTCTCCAAGGGGAAACAGCAGTACGGTATGCGGAAAAATTATTCCTCGTCGTCGGTGGGTTCGTTTGCCCAGTTGTGCCATACGTTCTGAACGTCGTCGTTGTCATCCAGCATCTCAAGCAGGCGGGTCATTTTGATGACCATATCGGGATCGTCGATAGCGGTCTCGGTGGAGGGGATGTAAGCAACCTCGGCGGAGGTGAACTTGTAGCCCTTCTGTTCAAAATATTCTCTTACAGAGCGCAGATCCTCGGGAGCGCAAACGATCTCGGCCATGCCGTCTTCAAATGTGAAGTCGTCAGCACCGGATTCGAAAACGTCTTCCATGAGGGTATCTTCGGAGAGATCCTGATCCTCGTCATCCATTGTGATAACGCCCTTCTGGGTGAACATGAAGGAAACGCATCCGTTCTGACCGAGGTTGCCGCCGAACTTATCGAAATAGTGACGGACATCGCCGGCTGTGCGGTTACGGTTATCGGTGAGAGCTTCAACGATAACGGCAACGCCGCAGGGACCGTAGCCTTCGTACATGATCTCTTCGTAGTTGTTCTTGTCGGAATCACCGGCAGCCTTCTTGATGATGCGCTCGATGTTTTCGTTGGGAACGTTGCTTGCTTTAGCCTTGGCAATGAGGTCTCTCAGCTTGCCGTTGGCATCGGGGTCAGGACCGCCTTCTTTAACGGCAACGGTGATCTCACGACCAACCTTGGTAAAGATTTTGGCTTTCTGACCGTCGGTCTTTTCTTTCTTCTTTTTAATGTTGTTCCATTTGGAATGTCCGGACATTAATTATCGCCCTTTCGGTTTATATTATACTTATCACGACTATAAAATTACTGCAAAAAGCAAATCACTTTTTGCACACACAGGCTGTGTGTGAACCATTTTAACGAGGGATCAGTATTACAGATACTATCATTATATCACAGCTTTTGAATTAACACAAGAAAAATAAACAAATCGGCGCAGTTTTTTTGCTTGATCTCTCGTCAGACAGTTGAATTTGCAAAAAAACAAGCTGAAATGCGGAAGAGTCAAAAAATATTTTAAGAAAAATGAAAAAAATTGAAAAAAGGTATTGATTTTTTAATTTGGATGAGGTATAATATATTAGCGTTGTGAAGGACACTGAAGTATGGGCCTGTAGCTCAGCTGGGAGAGCGTTCGGTTCGCATCCGAGAGGTCGAGGGTTCGAATCCCTTCAGGTCCACCACAAATACATATAGGGGCATAGCTCAGTTGGCAGAGCAGCGGTCTCCAAAACCGCGTGCCGAGAGTTCGAATCTTTCTGCCCCTGCCAGAAAAACCGACAAGTTTCAACTTGTCGGTTTTTCAACTAAATCCACCCTTGC
>JAFSHJ010000307.1 GCA_017440425.1 Oscillospiraceae bacterium
CAGAGCTGATTTTTGCGGCAGCATCCGCTCACAAGGGCAACTATATGGTGTTTTTTCCCTCATATGCATATATGAGCGAGGTCGCAGAGCGGTTTGAGGAGCTCTATCCAGAGATATCGCTGCTGCGGCAGAGGGGAGATATGACCCAGGAGGAGCGGGTGGAGTTTTTGGAGCGCTTTTCCGATGACAACAGCGAGACGCTGGTGGGTTTCTGTGTCCTTGGCGGTGCTTTCGGTGAGGGCATCGACCTGAAAGGCGAGCGGCTGATAGGCGTCATCGTTGTGGGTGTGGGACTTCCGCAGATAGACCTCAGGCAGAACATCATCCGTGAACACTATGAGCCCAAAGGCTTTGAGTTTGCCTATATGTATCCCGGAATGAACAAGGTTTTTCAGGCTATAGGCAGAGTTATAAGAACGGAAGAGGACAGAGGGATAGCGCTGCTCATCGACAGCCGTTTTTCCCGTCCGGACTACCGTGAGCTGTTCCCGCCTCATTGGCAAAACCTGCGATATGTCTCATCGGGAGAGGAGACGTCAGCCATACTGAAGGATTTTTGGAACGACCAAAGACAGCTATAGAAACAGCCCGCCGATAAGATCGGTGGGCTGTTGTTTTGTTCAGGTTTTTTCTTTTTTGCAAAAGAGAGGTTCATCCTTGGCGCAAAGCCAAGCACCTATTACCATGAAGAAAAGTGAGATAAAAAAGATGTGATGGGGGATCTCACGGAAGATGAGCAGGGATAAAAATGCTCCGATAAAGGGGGAGACCGCATAGTAGGCGCTGGTTCTTGCGGCACCGAGAATGCGCTGCGCATATACATAGAAAAATATGCTCAGACCGTATGCCACAAAGCCTATTAACAACACCGCAAGCACAGAGAAGGCGCTGCCGAATCGTTCTCCCAGCACAAGTCCGATGATCACCGAGCCGGTTCCCGAGAAGATACCCTTCAAAAGCACAATCTGCAGAGGGTCATTTGCGGAGAGCTTGCGTGTGCAGTTGTTTTCCAAACCCCAGCACACGGCGGCAAGCAAAACAAAGAGCGAGCCGGCTGAAAAGTTTAGTTCGGAGATGTTTTCAAAGGAGAGCAGGGCGCAGGAGAGGGTGACAAACAAAATGCCTGCCCAAAGTTTTGCGCTTATTTTTTCTTTAAACAGCATCAGCGCGATCAGCGCAGTGGCAACGATCTCAAAGTTGTTCAGCAGAGAGGCGTTTGCGGCGGTGGTTTGAGAAAGTCCCAGCAAAAGGAAGATGGGTGCCGCAATATCCAGAACGATCATCCCGACGGTGTAGGGGAGATCGCTCTTGGCAAGGCTTTTTTCGGTTTGTTTTTGCTTTTTGCGTGCAACTGCAATTATCGCCATGCCAAGTCCCGCACCCAAATATAAAACACCTGCCATAAGGGTTGGTGGCATATAGTCCAGCAAAATTTTGGAGAACGGTGAGTTCAATGAATACAAAGCCGCCGCAAGAATTGCAAGCAGTATTCCCTTGGTAACGGAGCTGTTCATAGCAACTTGTCAATAGCTCCTTTGAGGTCGTTTATGGTGGTTTCGTCGTTTGCCTTCACCGCATCAACAATGCAGTGGTCAATGTGGTCTTTCAGTATCACCTTGCTGAGATTGGTTATCTCTGCACGCACGGCAGAGAGCTGAATAAGCACGTCGCTGCAGTCTCTGCCATCTTCAATCATTTTTTTCACAGCATTCATATGTCCAATGGAGCGGGAGAGTCTGTTTAGCACGGCTTTGGTGTGTTCGTGTTTGCAGTTATCCATTTTGCACCTCCAATACAACCCCCTGGGGGGGATATGAAATAAGTATAGCTTATGTGGGGAAAAAAGTCAAGGGGAGAAATTGGGCAAACAAAAAGCAGACAGCAAATATCATTACTGTCTGCAGCATTGCATTGTGAAACGCTTATTTGTTTTCCATGAACCTCATGGCATTGTCATACATTTTTTGGCTTGTGCTGGTGTATGCGGCCAGCTCTTCCTCTGTGAGTCCGCTGATGAGCACGCTGCGGTAATATTCAAAGGCAGCTTCAATATCCTCAACCAACTCAGAGGTGTTCTCAGTGAGGTAGAGGTGGTGTTTTCTTCTGTCGTAGGCATCTGTCTCGCAGATGAGAAGCTTTTTCTGGATCAAACGGTCAACAGCCTGCGAAATGTTGGCTTTTGAAAGTCCGCAGTGCTCAACAATATCACTTGCCACATCCATATCGTTGTTGGCATGGAGGAAGGCAATGATATCCGGCTCGGGACGTCCAAGGCTGTATTTGTCGCAAACGGTTTTGAAAATGCTGTCATAAAGTTTTTTTATGCAGCGCAGGTTTTTAAGGTCACTCATGCTGTTTCGCATAATATGATCATCTCCAAATCATTAAGATGATATTATTTAAATTATACATTAATTTTATCAAAAAGTCAATATTTAGAAAATTTTGGAAGAATAATTATAAGGGATTTTTAAAAGTTTTGATGCAGAATAACAGCAGGGGAGAAATTGTAAAAAAAGACACATTATATTGAAAAATGGATTGCTAAAAGCGGCAATATATGGTAGAATAATAAATATGTATGAGTTTGAGCGGAAAGCCGACAAAAAAGCTGTAACAGGGAAAATCCGCAAGGCAGGAGAGCATAAAGTGCTGACACTACTTGAACAAAAATTCAATAACACAATTGATGAGTTTGAGATGCTCAAGGATGCAGAGCACGTTGTTGTGGGCGTTTCCGGAGGTGCGGATTCCACGGCGCTGCTTCATCTGCTGTGCAAAAAAATCAAAGCTGAGCAGTTGGCTGCGGATATCACGGTTTGCCACGTCAACCACAACCTGCGCGGTGAAGAAAGCGACAGAGACGAAGCTTTTGTAAGGGAGCTTTGCCAAAAGCTGGGAGTGCAGCTGAAGGTGCTCTCCATCGATGCAAAAGAGCTTGCACGGCAGGCAGGCAAATCTGTGGAGGAAAATTCCAGGAACGTGCGCTACGCATTTTTTGAGGAGACAGCCAAAGAGTTGGGGCAGGAGAAAACGGTGATAGCCACGGCACACACGCTGGATGATTCGCTGGAGACGTTTTTCATCAACCTCACAAGAGGCACCGGCACAAACGGTCTTGCGGGAATACCGCCCATGAGAGGCAGAATAATCCGTCCCGTGGTGAATGCCTCCAGAGCGGATATCGAGGAATATTGCAGCAGCTGCGGATTGGATTTTGTAACAGACAGCACCAATCTCTCGGACGATTACACCCGCAACAAAATCAGGCACAACGTTATTCCGGCACTTCGCGAGGCTTTTCCGGAGCTTGACGAAAGCTTTTGCCGTGCAGAGCGGCTGATACGCTGGGATGCGCAGTATCTCACGCTGCAGGCAGATGCTTTACTCAAGGATTCTGCGGAAGGAGACGGCTACAATGCAGATATGCTTGCGGCGGCACATCCTTCGGTTTTAGGCAGAGCGGTGCTGAGGCTGCTTGAGGAAAACGGCGCCCCGAGAACCGAAAAAAAGGTGGAAGAGATAAAAACGGTCATCTTTGGGGAGAAAAATGCGGTTGAAGCGGTGAAGGATGTCTATTTTAAAAGAAAGGGCAGCTTGATCTGCGTTATCCGCAAGGCAGAGACCGAACCATATTTTGAATGGCATCCCAATGCAGAAAAGGGCGAAAAGACAAGGCTCAACAGCAAATTTTTTGCCAAAGTGAGAATAATAGACCAAAACGAATACAAAAGTTTAAAAAAAATTAATCCGCATTTATATTATAACTGCGTTGATTATGATAAAATAGATAACGATATATGCTTGCGTCAAAAAAAAGAGGGAGACAAAATGAGCTTCCACGGAATGACCAAGACATTGAAAAAGGTTTTTAACGAGAAAAAGCTGGAGCTTTCATTAAGATCAAAGCTGCCATGTGCAGTTGATGACAGCGGTGTGTTCTGGGTTTGGTCTTTGGGGTGTGACCCGCGGACCGCGGTCGATAATAATACAAAAAATATTTGCGTTTTTGAAATTTGGGAGGAAGAGTAAAATGAGCATGGAAAACGATATCCTGAAAGTATTGATCAGCGAAGATGAGATAAAAGAAAAGGTCAAAGAGATCGGCGCACAGATAACCAAGGATTATGAGGGCAAAAACCTGCTGCTTGTCGGTGCTCTCAAAGGCTGCGTCGTCTTTATGGCAGATGTTATGCGTGAAGTCAAAGTCAGCACAAGCATTGACTTTATGGCAGTTTCCAGCTACGGCTCCGGCGTAAAGAGCACCGGTGTTGTAAGAATTCTGAAGGATCTTGACAAAGACGTTGCAGGAAAGGATATACTCATAATCGAGGATATTCTGGACAGCGGCAAAACTCTGTTCTATCTCAAAAACCTGCTCATGGAGCGCAATCCTGCCAGCATAAAGATCGCCACACTTCTCGATAAACCCGAGCGCCGCGAAGCAGATATCGTTCCCGATTACGTTGGCTTCGTTGTTCCCAACGAGTTTGTTGTTGGTTACGGTCTTGACTACGATGAAAAATACCGCAATCTGCCTTATATCGGCGTTCTTAAGCCTGAAGTTTATACAAAATAATAAATACATAACGAATCAAAGGGGTTGAAACATTTAATGAAACGTTCTCGCGGCATAGGCATATATATTGCCGTGCTGGTGCTGCTTTTGCTGCTTGCATCGGTGTTCTTCACCATGCGCGGCAACGATGACGACACACAGTACTATGAGATACTGGGTTACTTCTACCGCTACGAGGTAGAGGAATACGAGCTCAATCTCGGCACAGGTGAAATGGTGCTTGGTGTCAAGGGTCAGACAGAAAAAATAACCTACCGTGTACCGAATGTCAGCGTATTTTTAGGCGATACGGAAGAACTGGTTGCGGAATACAACAAAGAGCACACGGATGCTCCCATCAGGGTAAACTATCTGCCCATAAAAGAGACGCCCTGGTGGCTGTCTTTCCTGCCTTCTCTGCTGCTCATCGGTGTGATGATAGTTTTCTGGATACTGATGATGCGCCAGAATGGCGGCGGCGGAAAGGTTATGAACTTCGGCAAAGCCAAGGTTAAACCCACCGACGAGCGCAAAACCACATTTGCCGATGTTGCAGGCGCAGATGAGGAAAAGGGCGAGCTGGTAGAGCTTGTTGAGTTCCTCAAAAATCCCAAAAAATATAACGATATCGGCGCAAGAATACCCAAGGGTGTTCTGCTTGTAGGTCCTCCGGGAACAGGTAAGACCCTGCTTGCAAGAGCCGTTGCAGGCGAGGCAGGCGTGCCCTTCTTCTCAATTTCCGGTTCGGATTTTGTTGAGATGTTTGTGGGTGTTGGTGCTTCCCGCGTAAGAGATCTTTTTGAGCAGGCAAAGAAAAACGCTCCCGCAATTGTGTTTATCGATGAGATAGACGCTGTGGGTCGTCA
>JAFSHJ010000308.1 GCA_017440425.1 Oscillospiraceae bacterium
CCAGCTCTTTCAGTTCTGCGTCAATTTCCTCTTTGGTTCTATCGGTATAGAACACAAAGTGCACTTCACCTTTTCCAAGGTCGCTGCCGCTGTTGCCTGCGCGGACACCCATATAGCGGACAGATTCTTTTGGAATGGTAGCGCCTTTGTAGAAACGGTTTGCCTCCAACTCGGCACGGCGGTTATTGGCAAAAGTTTCTTCAATTTTGTCTATAACTACCGACAAAGCCTTTGCCGCAGTTTTTGCGCTGTCAGCAACATCTGCTGTGTGGAAGAAATATTTCAGCTCTCCACCGCCCGATCCGCAATTCCATATCCTGTTATATCTTCCGTCCATGATGACGATGCGCTTGGCGGGATATTTTATCACCGTGGACAGCGCACCGTGGGAACCGCCGTATTCCTCATCGCAATATGCCGCAAACACCAGATTCTTTTTTGGCACAAACCCCTGCTCCTTCAGCAGCTTCATCACGAACAGCGCTGCTGCAACTGCATATTTATCATCACCTGCACCGCGGCCGAAGATTTTTCCGTCTCTGATCTCTCCTGACAGCGGTGCGCTCTTCCACTCGTTCACATCGCCTATTCTCACCGTGTCGATGTGTGCCATAAGCAGAAGCTCGTCCTCATTTTCTGCGCCCAAATAGCGTGCCACGGTGTTATAGCGGTTTTCCAGGTTTCTGCCCGGCATATAATCGGGGTGCTTATCAAAATTTTCAATATCCATTGGAGAGAACATATCGCTTTCCAGCCCCAGCTTTTGGCAGAGCTCATAGACGTATCGGGCACATTCTTCCTCGTTTCCTCTTTCACCAAAGCTTTCGGAATTAATTTTGATAAGCCCGGACAAAAGCTCAAACAGCTCATTTTTGCGTTCATCAATTAAACTGCACAGTGTGTTTATATTCATTTTCATTCTCCTTTTATATCAAACACAAACTCACGTCTCATCTTGCCAGCTGCCACAGATCAGCCTCTGTTATTCCTGCCCTCTGCGCTGCCCGCTCCAGTTTGGCATGCATTCCGACAAATCCGTCGGGTGCGTGGGCATCCGAGCCGAAATGGAATTTGCATCCGCATTCCTTTGCCACACTCAAAAGCCTTATATATGATGGAGACAAGCCTTCTTCATCAAGCTGAGTGCCGTTGCGGTAAAGACAGGCGTGTATCTCAATGCTTTTACCCTTTTCTGCCGCAAGAGTGAAGCACTCTTCCAACTGTTCACGGCTCATTCCGTCCACAACCTCCTGCTCCCACGGGCAGCAGATGGGATAGAGCGGATGGCATATTCCCGACGGGATATCGTATTCCGTGCGGCAGGCGCGTTTGAACTGCTCCAGCACCAAATGCCGCACCTTTTCGGGCGTGGAGAGATCCATTTTGTTATAGATGTGCATAAAGTTGAAGATGTGGCTTGCCGCAAGCAGCACGTAATCGAAGTGCTTTGCATCCTGCGGTCTGAGTCCTGCCTCTTCTCCCCAGAATATTTCAGACTCGCATCCGAACAGCATTTCCACTCCGCACTTGTCTTTTATCCTCTCTATCTCCGTTTTTCCCTGCAGAGAATAGTCCAGATAAGACATCCCCTGTACACCCTCTTTTGAGGCGGCATAGAGGTGGTTTGTCATTCCAAGTCTCGTTATACCCTCCCTGCCGCAATGCTCCAAATATGACGCCACAGACGTCGTTCTCGGCGCGCAAAACGAAAGGCTTGTATGTATATGAAGGTCGGCTGTACAAA
>JAFSHJ010000033.1 GCA_017440425.1 Oscillospiraceae bacterium
CTTATCAAGCAAACAATCGCTTATTCTCCTTCACCTTTGTTCGGTTTTGAGGGCCCCAAGCCCTTTGAAAATACCGGAATGGTTATCTTGAATAGCCTGCCGGAACATAGTCGGTGTTAATGACGATGAGGATCCACCTGTTCCCATTCCGAACACAGAAGTTAAGCTCATTCGTGCCGAAAATACTTGGCGGGAAGCTGCCCGGGAAGATAGGTCGACGCCGACACAATAAAGACACGACATTGTCGTGTCTTTTCTTTTTATTAAACAAAATGGAAAAGGCTCAATATGCCTTTTCCATTTCTTGTTTCAATCGCTTCATAATTCTCTTTTCCAGTCTGGAGATATAGGATTGTGAAATACCTATTATATCCGCAACATCCTTTTGAGTGTGCTCTTTTCCGTCGATCAAACCAAAACGAAGCTGCATTATCGTCTTTTCGCGTGGCTCAAGCCCGTCTATTGCGTTTAAAAGGATGGATTTCTCCACATCCTGCTCAATATCGTGGCTTACGCTGTTATTGTCGGTGCCGAGAACATCGGAGAGAAGCAGCTCGTTGCCGTCCCAATCCACGTTGAGTGGCTCGTCAAGTGAAATTTCCTGACGTTGGGAGGAGGTCTTCCGCAGATGCATCAAAATTTCGTTTTCTATGCAGCGTGAGGCATATGTTGCCAGCTTAATGTTTTTGCTGGGGCGGAAGGTGTTTACGGATTTTATAAGTCCAATGGTGCCTATCGAGATCAAATCTTCGATTCCTATTCCGGTAGATTCGAATTTTTTTGCTATGTATACCACCAGACGAAGGTTGTGAACGATCAGCTTTTGTTTCACACACTCCGACTCTTCGTTTGATAGAGAAAGCTTCTCAAAAGCTTCTGCCTCTTCCTGCTTGGAAAGTGGGGCAGGCAGGTTTTCTGGACCGTTTATATAGTGGACACGGTTGTGGAAAACTTTATAAAGCATATCCGTAAGTTTGGCAATTGCATTTTTTAGTATCATAATATATGCTCCTCGGCTTTATTTTTAGAAGGTGAACTGTTGTTGAGCAAAATTTCAGGGTTAAGTATTACCGTACCATCGAGGCAAAGCTCATTTTGTGTGGAAAACCCAAGCAAAACGTCTTGAACCATATAATTTTTCCCGTTCGAAATAATGGATATATTTTCAGGACGAAATACGGGCAGAAGCCCCGAGCCGGATACGGTGCTGTATGGTATCAAACGGAAGCCGTAAAGTGTTCCGGCGCCTAAAAGCTTTGCGTTTTCAATGGGTGAGTCTAAGGCAGAAAGCATTTCTGCGGATAAAAGCTGCGCTGCAACGGAGATATCGGCAATGATTACGGGAGAACCGGATAGAGGGTCTGTCAATGTGTTGCCGGTGTCGGCAAAACCGCTGCAGGTCACCGTTTTACCGTGAAAAGTAATGGTAACGTCTGTTTTTCCGGGAATGGGTGCAGCTGCATAAAAAGTTTTTTTGCGAAAAATTCTTCGAAAAAGTTCGGTGACAAGATAGGCAGAAAGTGCAGAGATGATGAGGGTAAGGGCGTTTGTCTTTAAATATACAATTCCGTTTGAATACAGCAAAAATGCGGGAGATAAAAACATCCTCACAGCCAGCATAAAGCCTGCAAAAACAAAGCTGACAACAAAAAACACGGCGCAATCGGTGAAAAGCTCCCGACGTTTTATTGGGAATTCGCAGATGAAAACCATAAAAACACAGCAGGCAGCTCGGGTGAGAGCTTGTATCAACCATGGAATTTCGGGCAGCAGGATTATCAGAGAATAGAGTGCTCCCGCAAAGGCACCAAGCAATATCCGCCGTCTCAACGGTGCACGACCGCACAACTTGAGGGAGGAGAGCAGCAAAAAATAGTTCACTGCCAAGTTTATCGCCAAGAGAATATCTATGTATATCACATCTGTCTGTTCAGGCAAAAGATCACCACCGAAAAAGTCTGTGAAAATATTATATCCCCACTGCGGTGAAAAGATTGTCAGTATCGGTCGCGGGATAAGGCGGAGAGATATTTTTGCACTATTGATTTGTGGATTTTATAATGGTATAATTAAAAAAACACCATAGAAAAGGCGATAGAATGAGCAACAAAAAAAATGCGGCGCAGAACAACCCTGCAAGCATAAAAACCTATAAAAAAGACAGCAGCGTATCCTATGCGTTGGGCGCAGCCCCAACATTTGAGCTGCTCAAAAAATATCCCGAAAAGGCAACGAGAGTGTTTGTGCATTCCTCCTGGGAGCGCGGTGCTGCATCGGATGAGCTTTTCAAAATATGCAGATTCATCGGAATAGAGCCGGAAGAGAGAGACAAGGCATTTTCGGTGCTCTCTCAAAAGGAAAACTGCTTTGTTATCGGTGAGTTTGAAAAATATGAGCTGGCGCTGGATCCCTCAAAGGCGCATATCGTGTTGGTCAACCCATCCAACTCGGGCAATTTGGGCACCATTTTGCGCACGGCATTGGGTTTCGGCATATACGATATCGCCATAATCCGCCCCGGTGTGGATGTTTTTGATCCCAAAACAGTGAGAGCATCCATGGGCGCGCTGTTCTCTTTGAGGGTGAAATATTTCGACAGCTTTGAAGAATATTGCGGCAGCAAAGATTGCGGAGCAACGGGCAGAGCATTTTATCCGTTTATGCTGAAAGCAAAATTGGAGCTGGGCAGCTCTCCGCTTAAACAGAGATGCTCGCTGGTTTTCGGCAACGAGGCAACGGGACTTCCCGACAGCTTTTTGAACGTGGGAGAAAGCGTGATAATCCGTCACAGCAACGAGATCGACAGTCTCAATCTGCCGATGGCGGTTGGAATTGCTCTTTACGAGTGGAAACGAAGCGGAAAACTTTAAAAAGGGAGAATAAATATGGAATACAGAAGATTTAATGGTACCGTTGTTGCGAGGCTCGACAAGGGCGAAGAGATAGTTGAAAACGTGAAAAAGATAGCGGAAGCCGAGAAGATAACCCTTGCAAGTGTTCAGGCGCTGGGCGCTGTTGACCGCTTTACCGTGGGTGTTTTCAGAACGGACAACAAGGTCTATCTCTCCAACGAGTTTGAGGGATTTTTCGAAATTGTTTCACTCACCGGCACAATAAACACAATGAACGGCGAGACCTACTGCCATCTCCACATGAGCGCAGGCGATGAAAACGGCAAGGTTTTCGGCGGTCACCTGAACAGCGCAAGAATAAGCGCCACCTGCGAAATGGTGATAAAAATTATTGACGGAAAAGTGGAGCGAGAATTCAGCGAAGATATCGGTCTCAACCTCTATAAATTCCTTTAACCCCCAATTGAGAGAAAAATAGCAGAACGTAAAATACAGCCCGTTGACGAGAGTCAATGGGCTGTATTGATTTTGTTTTAATTTTTTAAGTCAAAGCGTTTGATGGTGAGGGCAGCCTCCGCATCGCAGGTGGAAAGAGCCATCAGCTGCTCCCAGTTGCCGCTGTTTTGCTGCCAAAACTCCTTTTCGTTCTTTTTCAGCCACTCATAAAGCCGAAAAACATCGCAGCGGTGCTGCCTGACTATCACATCAAAGGCCTCCTCCATCTCCTGTGCGATCATCTCCGCCACATAAGTTTCAATGTTGTGGATATCCTCGGCGTGGGCGGTTTTGTTGTCCTTCAGCAGCAGTTCAGTAAGGCTGCCGTTTGCCTTCAGATAAAACTTAAAATGGGGAATGCCGTCAACTATCTGTGCATCAATGTCAATGCTCAGCTTGTCGACCTCCACAGCCGCAATGTCAACGTCTCCGCTGTCAATATATGCCACAATGCTGCTGTCGATATCCCGTGTGGCCCACAAAAGTCCGCGGGTCAAAATGGGGTTTATCTCTGCAACGTATTTTCCGTCTTTAAAAAGTGCTGTGCCGGAGGCATAGAGGGTGTTGTCTATCTCGTTTTCGGCTTTAACAGGGGTGATCACAGGCATCGCCAGGGAGGATATGCTGCTTTCTGCGGCGGTGTCCATATCCAAAAGTGTGGCGCGGAAAATTTTTCCGTTTACAAGTCCGTTTTCGAGCATATGCCGCACAGAGAGCGAGGAGGTGATGTTTTCCACCAGCTTCAGCTCAATAATTTCGGCGGCCTCACCGTCGGCCATAATGATATCCGTGCCTGCCCGTGCCTGATTGTTGGAGTTGAAAAAAGCAAGAATGCGGGAAATATCCTCTTTTGCAGCCTCTCTGCCAATGGCGATATATTTGTTTTGTCCGTAGAAGGCGGTTTTTCCCTGCACAAGTGCCACGTTGTCCAGCGCCTCGCTGATGGTCTTGCCGTAGACAGTTATAATTTTTGTGTTGCTTTTGCTGGAATCTATACCGGTACGCCCTCCGGTCTCCTCCGCAATGAAGGACTGCAGTGAAAATTTGTATAAACCGTCGCTTTTGTCAATGCCGATAGCCTGGATCAGCACACGCTCCTTGAGCTCATAGGATTTGAGACAGCCGGAAAAGCCAAACACAAAAACAGCGGTGGAAAGCAGCAGGAAAAACAGAGATTTAAGTTTGTTTTTTGTCATTTTTCTTTTTCCTCACAAGGGATATCATCAGCAAAAGAGAAGGCAGCACAATTTCTGCCGCCAAGGTTGGAATTCCGGAATAGACGGTGTTGTAAAGCAGGTGGAGAATATCATAGGAAGAGGAGAAAAAATAGCCGCCTGCAAAAAAGAGGAGCACGGTGAAGGGGATGACATATTTGTGCAGACGGGGAGGAACCGCATTTTTAAGACAAAAGCAGGCACAATAGAGCAGCAGGGCGGTGCGCACAAATGAGAGCAGCACCCAAACCGCAATGTGGATGGAATCCAGCCGATGTATTTTTGCGGTGTTTATCATCGTGACCAGGGTATACATTGAGAAAATGTTTTTTGGGGTGTAATCTCCCAAAACGGCGGTGGCGGCAAACATAAGCAGCTCTATCACAACCAGATTCACGGTGTTTATCACAGAGAAAAGCTTCTTTTTGCTGCAGCTTACAAAGGGAAACAGCACGAACAGCGGAATGAATGTGTTGTTTTGAGAGAGCACAACGGGGATCCTTGAAATATAGGGCTCAAGTCCGTCGTAAAATGGCGAATAGAGATATTCAAGGTTGAACTGCGGTATCAAAAAGATGAGAATGAGTGCCACAATTATTAAAAATAGCACAAAAATCACCACCGCGGTGCGCCCAAGCGGCTCAAGTCCCGCATAGAGGGTGTAGAGCAGAAGAAGTGAAAACAGAGTCAGGATCAAAAACTGCGAATCCAGGTTGTAAACCGTGCTGGTGAGAAAAAACTCAACTCCCGTCACCGTGTTGAGGGACATCAGCATAAAAAAGCAAAAATAGAGCAGCGCAATAACCGTGCCGAATTTGCCGGTCAGGTCGTAGGCGCACTCAATAAGACCCATTCCCCTGTGACGGGAGAGCAAAAACAGCGGCGGCAGCGCAATTATAAATGAGAGCAAAAAGCCAAATGCCTTGAGGATAAGGCTGCTGCTCCCGTTAAAGGTGGCGGCCTTGTCCGAAACAAGGATAAAAGCATTGAAAAAAGAGCAGAGAGATATCAGCGCCGTCATTTCGAGGGGGCTGATCATTTTTTTGCGGTATATGTTGAATCCTCCTCTCAAATCACGGGTCACAGTTTTTTTGGTGTCTGTCGGTCAGCTCGGAGCCCGGGAGATCCTGAACACGCAGGTTTTCTTTGCTCAGCCTCCGCCAGTTGGAGCGGAAGAAAACGTCTCTCCAGCAGAAAAGCTTGGTGGGAGAGATGGGGGATGCTACGGGGATCCCATAGATGTTAACGCTGAAAGCATCTATCATCATTGCGGCAAAGAGGATGGTGATGCCGTAAATACCCCAAAGACCGCCGAACAGAATGAAGGCAAACTTAAAGATGGTGGCAGATTCATATAGTGACGGCACCACCAGCGAGCTGAGAGCGGTTAGGGCAACTATCATAACCATTGGTGCGCTTATAAGTCCTGACATAACGGCGGCATCGCCAATTACAAGTGCCCCAACGATACCTACTGCGTGACCGATGGGGCGTGGCAGCCGCAGACCAGCCTCACGCATTATCTCATAGATGAAATGTATGGCGAGAGCCTCTGTCATCAGGGAGAAGGGGGTGGTCTCTTCGGCGGTGGAGATGTTGAACAGCAGCGATTCCGGCAAAAGTTCTGGGTGGAAGGTGACTATCGCTACGTAAACACCGGGAAGCAGCATGGAGAGAAAGAAGGAGACATACCGCAGAAACCGCATAAAAAAGACGAAAAACGGGCGCTGCGAATAGTCATCCAGCGTTTGAAAATGCTCCGAAAACAAAAACGGAATTATTATTGCAAAAGGTGTGCCGTCCACCAGCACGGCAATTCGCCCTTCCCGTATTTTTGCGCAGACGATATCGGGGCGCTCGCTGTAGCCGATGCCGTCAAAAATTGAAAACCGCTTGGGATCCAGAAAAGGCTTGATGTAGCCCGCATCCAGCAGCACATCAATGTTTATTCGCTGCAGTCGCTCACGCACCTGGTTCAGCATCTCGCCCGAAACGGTGTCTGCCATAAAGGCAATGCAGACGTCGGTGGAGCTTTTGCTGCCTATTTTTATCATCTCAAAAACAAGCTCGGGGGATTTTATCCGCCGCCGTATCATAGACATATTTATACGGATAACCTCAATAAAACCCTCGTGAGAGCCTTTGATATTTACACCGGAAGACGGCTCCTGAATGGAGCGGTAGTTGAAGCCCTGCACACCCAGCGCCAAAGCAACGTCCAAACCGTCAATTAGTATTATGGCGAAACCCGACATCATAAAGGAAAAAACCTCTTCAAAGGTGCGTATCTCATATTGAACGGAGCCCAGCAGAGATTTTCTGCTCCAATCAAGCAGGGCTGACGGTGATTTCTCCGAAAGCTTCAGCTGCCGCAGCGGTTCCAGAATAAGCTTGGATAGGTTGGTGGTGTCGACCATGCCCTCACACATCAACAACTGCAGCCGTATCTCCTCCGCTTCAAGTTCTTTGGTTATCAGATCGGCGGTGTTGGAAAGTTTTGTGCGCAGCATTATCATATTGTCGGTGAGGTCAGTGCCCAGCTTGGTGACGGCAGCGCTGTGTTTTGGAGGCGAATAGCCGTTGTGGGCGGAGGTTCGGCTTTTTTCCCGCTTAAACAAAAGAGTCACCTCTTTAACTGTATTTGAAGCATATTTTTCTCTTTTTTGAAGAAAATATTCACAGATACACCTTTGAAAGAGGCAAGATAAAATGATCGTAATGATACGCACCGCAATTTTATATCTGGTAATAATTTTCGCCCTGCGAATAATGGGAAAGCGGCAGCTGGGGGAACTGCAGCCATCCGAACTTGTGACAACCATATTGATATCGAACATCGCCACCCTGCCTATAGAAGACACCGAAATACCTATGACGGTGGGGATAGTCCCCATCCTCACATTGATGTGCTTTGAGGTATTCACCTCCGTTTTGGTGCTCAAAAGCAAAAAGGCACGGCAGATAATTACGGGGAACCCGGTCATCATAATCCGTGACGGAAAAATTCAGCAAAAAGAGCTGGAGAGGCTGCGGCTCAATGTGGACGATATTATGACACAGCTTCGCACTCAGGATGTGTTTGATATTGAAGAGGTATCCTTTGCCATAGTGGAAACAACGGGAACACTCAGCGTATACAAAAAATTCTCTGCCCGCGGTGTCACGGCAGAGATGCTGAATATATCGGGGGATAGCGCAGATGATACACCGCCGATGATAGTGATAAGTGACGGAAACGTTATAGAAAAGTCGCTGAGCATCTGCAACCTGCGCACGGAATGGCTGAGTGAAACACTTGAGAAAAACAATATGCGGCCGCAGGACATCTTTTTGATGAGCTGCGACCGCAGGGCAAATTACAAAATTGTGCTCAAAGAGAGCCTGCAAAATTTAAAGGGTGGAAAAAACAAGTGAAAAGATTGATAATGGTGA
>JAFSHJ010000309.1 GCA_017440425.1 Oscillospiraceae bacterium
GCCATGCTGGATAAGCTCAGGGACGGCGACTGCGTGCTTATCTCGGAGGGCTGCACCCACCACAGACAGTGCAATGACATCGGCACGGTGAAGCTGCCCGGCTGGATCAAAAACTACACCGGCAAGGATATTCGGTTTGAGTTTACCTCCGGCGGAGATTTCCCCGATGAGCTTTCCGACTACAAGCTGGTGGTTCATTGCGGCGGCTGTATGCTCAACGAGCGTGAGATGAAGCGCCGTCTCCGCACCGCCACCGACAGCGACCTGCCAATGACAAACTACGGCATTGCCATTGCGCAGATGCACGGAATTCTCAAGCGCAGCCTTGAGCCTTTCCCCCACATTGCCGCTATTCTCGATTGATAAAAACACAAATCGGGCCCGTTAAACACAGCGAGCCCGATTTTTTATTTTATCACAAATATTGTTTACAATTATACCATTGAACAGCCTATAGTGATGGATATATACTTATTTTATAGTCAGAAATTTCTTTTGGAGGTGTTTTATGCTGGTGACGCCCTTGGGTAAAATTATAATCTCCATTGACGGAAAACCAACAGAATACACTGCGGTTCCGTTTATCTATAAGCGGCCGCCCGTATCGCTACAGCCTATAGACGGCTGTTTCAGGATCCGCATAGATGCCAAAAACGCGACCTCTGTAAGCTGCACTATTGAACTAAATAATCCCGATATTACTAACACAGGCGCTTCCGGCGAAAGATATCTCAACTCTGAATTCATTTTCGGCTCAACCATTCTTCACATTGGTGCAGAGGATGAAAACCCATGTTTTGACACGGCAAGACTTTTAAACGGAATTGAATACCACATAAAAATTCCGATTGATGAGGTTGTATTTGGCGTTGCATGGGCAACCGACTACCATAAATTTGATGTACGCACAGAACTTGCCGCCGACCCAACTGTGTTTTTCAAGGAGGATTTGGATGAACGAGCAAAATATTTTTGAAAATTTGCAAAAAGCTGTCACTTCTTCTGTTGAAGAGCTGAAGCCCGTCCCTGCCGCCCTTGGAAATGTGTTCGACTGTGAGATAATCTCTTTTGACGGCACAGAAAAGGACAACCGCAGCTGGCGTGAGCTTGTGGCAAAGTACATCTTCTCTGCCAAAAACTTTGAGATACATTGTTGGGAGGATGAGCAGGACGAGATCGCGCTGGCTCTTGGGTTCGGCAAGGTGAAGCCCTCTGATTGGAAACATGGCACCATCATCATCGGAGAAGTTACCCCTGAGTTTACCGAGTTTATCCTTGCTGCAGAAAAACCCGCAGACTGCCATGTTTACAACAAGATGACACCTTTTTTCAGCATTTTTCTGGATAACGGCTTCAGCAGCGAACACTATGGCACCGAAAATATTATCAGATCGCAGCAGGAGCAGGAAAAAAACGATGTTTTCAGGATAGATGTTGACGGGATGCAATGGATCGGCGGCTCCGCTGACGATCCACACGATCTCTGTCTTCACGGACACGTTAAGGTGCAGATCGGCGACACACAGCTCGATGACCACGGCACTGTGAGCTCAACTGCTCTGTATCTGCTGAAAACCTTGACCGAGAATAAAATTATGTCGGAACTTGACATTCAGTTGATACCCTGCTGCGGACACACACTTTTTGCCAACAATGAACTTACAGAAGTCACCGTCTCC
>JAFSHJ010000310.1 GCA_017440425.1 Oscillospiraceae bacterium
CGGACTTTCTGTACGACTCAGCGAGAAAGAATACCGAATTCTTGAATATCTTATTGCAAACAGCGGACAGATACTCACCCGTGAACAGCTTGCGGTGAAGATCTGGGGTTTTGAAAGCGATGCGGAATACAACAACGTGGAAGTTTATATGTCCTTCACCCGCAAAAAGCTGGCCTTTGTGGAGGCAAAAACCGAGATCAAGGCGGTGCGCGGTGTTGGATATGAATTGAGGTGTGACGATGTTTAAAAAATCCAGAAGAAAAATTGTTTCCTCCATTATGTCCATACTTGCGCTGCTTTGGGTTGGAACCCTTGGCATCATTTATGCATCCAGCTATTTTGAAATGTCCCGCCAGAACGAGCAGATGCTTAAATTTCACGCCGAAACATATATCCTCTCCCAAACATTTGACGAGATGCGCCCTCCCGAAAGACCTATCCCCGGCAACAAACCCGGGTTTGACCACAGCTTTGCCGAATCCCCCATGTTTCAGCTATCCACCTTTTACACTGTTGCACTCTCCTACGACGGGGAGGTTTTGGAAATAAAAAACGAGCCGCCAACGGTATATACCGATGACGAGCTGACGAAGCTATCTCTGCGCATTATAGACGGCAAACGAATTGGCGGCACCGAAAACAACCTTGTTTTTTACAAAACAGATAAAGACGGCTACAACCTGGTCACTTTTATGGATAACACCGTTGTAAACCAGCGTGCAATGACTTTGTTCCGCTATACCCTCATTTTTGGAGGTGCAGCGCTGGTTTTGTTCTTCTTCCTCTCGGTTTTCCTTGCCAAAAAGATAGTCGCTCCCCTTGAAGAAAGCTATCACAAACAAAAGCGGTTTATCTCCGATGCCGGTCACGAGCTGAAAACACCCATTTCTGTGGTCAGCGCAAATGCGGAGCTGCTCTCCCGTGAGCTTGGTGACAACCAATGGCTGACAAATATCCAATATGAAAACGAGCGTATGGGTATCCTTGTGGGTCAGCTCCTTGACCTTGCCCGAACCGAAACCGTTACTCCGCAGATGGAACACATTGATTTCAGCCGTCTTGTTGCGGGCGAGGCTCTCCCTTTTGAAAGTGTTGCATTTGAAAAAGGACTTGAGCTGAACAGCAACATCACAAACGGAATTGCAGTTGAAGGCAACAGCACGCAGCTTAAACAGATCGTTTCCATTCTGTTGGATAATGCCATCCGCCACAGCAAAGACGGCGGAGAAATTACACTCTCACTCACCAAAGACCACGGCAATGCCAGACTTTCGGTAGTCAATAAAGGTGATGAGATTCCAAAAGAGCACCGCGAGCAGCTTTTTGAACGGTTTTACCGTGCTGATCCTGCCCGCAGCAGCGATGACAACCATTACGGTTTGGGGCTTGCCATTGCAAAATCAATTACCCTTGCTCACAAAGGCAGCATTGAGCTGAACTGCCGAGACGGACTTGTGGAGTTTAGGGTGCAGCTTCCCTCTTTATAACATTTTCAATAAAACTTCAATCTTTCTCCTGTATAATGATCTCATCATTATGCAGGAGGATTTTTTATGGCATTTCAAACCATATTCAAAAGATATGAATTGAAATATATGCTGACACACGGACAAAAAGAAAAATTACTCACTTTGATGAAGCCGCATATGCACCCCGATGAATACGGCAAAACCACCATCCGCAACCTTTACTACGACACCGATACCTATCTCCTTATCCGTCGCTCCATTGAAAAAACAAACTACAAAGAGAAGCTGCGCATACGCAGCTACAGTCGGGCATCTGCCGACAGCACCGTTTTTGCCGAGCTTAAAAAGAAATATAACAATGTGGTGTACAAACGTCGGCTCTCCCTCCCAAATCAAGAGGCTATGGAGTGGCTTTCCGGCGAAAAAAGCCTTGCCAAACACACCCAGATTTCCAACGAGATCGACTATTTTCTCCGTTTTTACGGCACTCTTCATCCAACTGTCTTTCTCTCCTATGATCGGGAGGCATATTATTCCAACGATGACACCGATTTTCGCGTGACCTTTGATGACAACATTCTTTGCAGACAGACCGATCTCTCTCTTGAATCGGAGGCATACGGCACCCCTATCCTCCCTGAAAACAAAGTGCTTATGGAGCTTAAATGCAGCGGCGGCATCCCAATTTGGATGACGGACATCTTATCAAGAGAAAAGCTGTATAAAACATCCTTTTCAAAATACGGAACGGCTTACAGAACGCTGATTTTTCCGCAAACCAATAAAATAAACTCATATAATATGCTGGAGGTAACCGCAAATGCTTGAAACTTTGTTCAAAGGATTATTCGATACAGACCTGACAACGGTAATCAGCGTGACTGATTTTATCATCTGTCTCGCTGTCTCTCTTTTCATCGGTGTTTTAATGGCGCTTGCCTATATCTACCGCACCCATTATACCAAAAGCTTTGTTGTAACCCTTATGCTCCTGCCGGCTGTTGTCTGCGTTGTAATTATGATGGTCAACGGCAACGTGGGCACCGGTGTCGCCGTTGCAGGTGCATTCAGCCTTGTCCGCTTCCGCTCTGTCCCCGGCACCGCAAAAGAGATATGCACCTTGTTCCTCGCAATGGGCGCAGGACTTATTGCAGGCATGGGATACCTTGGTTTCGCGGTTTTGTTCACGCTGATAATGTGCCTGATGTTCCTTCTCTATAACCGTTTGGATCTGGGCGCAAAAAAGAACTCCGAATCTTTCAAGACACTCACTATTACCATCCCCGAGGATTTGGACTACACGGGAATTTTCGACGATATCTTCTCCGAATTCACCCTTTCACACGATCTTATCCGAGTTAAGACCACCAATATGGGAAGTATGTTTAAGCTCACATATAACGTTCTGCTCCGCGATATCACCCGTGAAAAAGAGATGATCGACAAGCTTCGCTGCAGAAACGGAAACCTTGAAATTGCGGTTTCCAAGCAGGAAACCGTCAACTCTGAATTGTAATTGGAGGTCTCTATGAAAAAAACATTATCCCTCTTGCTGATTTTCACTCTGCTGCTTGGCCTGTTAGCTGCCTGCACACCCGAAGAACAGCAGGAAAGTACGCATTTAAACGACAACTCAGCATCCAACGACACGGATACTACTGCTGATGAAAGCAATGACGCTGCTCCTCCCGTAGACGTAAATTTCTCCCAAACGGATGAAGCTATGTTCACTGAGCGTGACGGTAATGCAGAATATGACGAAAGCTCTGCCGTGATAATAAACCTGAATGGAAATTCCGCGTCTGCCACCTCCGACAGCGTTAAGATATCCGCATCCGCCGTGACGCTCACCGAAGAAGCGACCTATATTATATCAGGCGAGCTAAACGACGGTATGATCATTGTAAACGCTCCCGATACCGCAAAGCTGCAGCTTGTTTTAAACGGTGTGAATATCACAAGCAAAACCTCTGCCGCACTTTATGTTTTGGAGGCGGACAAAGTGTTTGTAACTCTTGCCGAATCCGCCGACAACACTCTTGCAAATGGCGGCAGCTTTTCCGCCATTGATGACAACAACATTGATGCGGCGCTCTTTTCAAAGCAGGATCTCACCCTTAACGGACATGGCTCTTTGACAGTCACCTCCCCTGCAGGACACGGCATTGTCTGCAAGGATGATCTTGTTATTGCCGGCGGAAACTATGTGATAAACTCTGCTTTCCACGGTGTAGATGCCAACGATAGTGTGAGAATTGCCAATACCACACTCAACATTGATGCCGGAAAGGATGCTATTCACGCAGAAAATTCCGACGATGCCGCCAAAGGCTTTGTGTATATCTCAAGCGGTGATATTAACGCAGAAGCTGAAGGAGACTGCATTTCTGCGAGCTCCTACCTACAGATAGAAGGTGGAAATATAAACCTGCTTGCAGGCGGAGGAAGCGAAAACGGCACAAAGGAACATTCTGATTCCTTTGGTGGATTTATGGGCGGCGGTGGCAGACCCGGAGATTTCCGCAAGCAAAACACACAAACTACCACATCCGAAGAAGACAGCACAAGCATGAAGGGGTTGAAATCCGCAAACATTCTGCTTATCTCCGACGGAAACATCACGATAAATTCCGCT
The DNA here is from genome assembly GCA_017440425.1 of Oscillospiraceae bacterium. Taxonomy (GTDB): domain Bacteria; phylum Bacillota; class Clostridia; order Oscillospirales; family Ruminococcaceae; genus SIG526. Next base: position 4,105 of record JAFSHJ010000310.1, read on the forward strand.
GACGATGCTCTCCATGCGGATGTTTCACTCGTCATTAACGGCGGAAACTTTACCCTTGCTTCCGGTGATGACGCCATCCATGCAGAAGATACGCTGACTATTACGGCAGGCAGTATCGATATTTCCGAGAGCTACGAAGGTCTTGAGGCATTGCACATTGATATTCAGGGTGGAGAAATTTGCCTTGTTGCAAGTGACGACGGACTAAATGCGGCAGGCGGCACAGATGCAAGCGGAACTACCGGTGGCCGCGACGGAATGTTTGCAGGCGGAAAACCCGGAGGCATGGGCAACCCGGGTGGGATGTCTGCCAACTCCAACGGCAGCATTAAAATTTCCGGCGGAACGCTTTACATCAAATCCTCCGGTGACGGTATGGATGCCAACGGCACTTTGGAAATTTCCGGCGGTCATATAACCGTTATCGGCCCCACTCAAGGCGACACAGCCACACTTGACTATGACAAAACCGCCGTCATAACCGGTGGCACATTTATCGGCACGGGGTCCACCATGATGGCGCAAACCTTCAGCGATTCCTCTCAGGGTGTTATCGCAATAAGAGCCAACAACCAAGCCGCAGGAACCGAAATCATCCTGAAAGATACAAAGGGCAACACCCTCATCTCACACACTCCCGAGCTTGACTTTGCCGTGGTCATCCTTTCCTCCCCCGAAATCATCAAGGGAGAAACCTACTCACTCTCAATAGGTTCTGCATCTGCCGAATTTGAAGCAAGATAACTTCCTCTCTATACTTTAATAAAACCAAAGCCGCTGACTTTCCCTATGCCATAAGCCTCCCAAATGCCATTTATGCAGTAGCTTATTGAATAATTAGCCTAAACGTGATATAATTATAAAAAATCTTTGAAAGCGTGATAACAATGGCTATAAATAAAATGCATGCTATGAACGGGGTGCTGTGCTCCTGCGGAAAGGTGCACAGCTTCAGCGCCGACATTTTAACCGGCAAAGGTGTTTTGAACAGACTTCCCTCCTGCATCGAAAAGCTTGGTGCTGCAAAAGCATTTGTTCTTTCCGATAAAAACACCTATGCAGCGGCAGGTACAGCCGTCTGCGATGTTTTAGAAAATGCTTCCGTTCCATACACATCCTACAGCTTTCCCGACGATACCGTTGAACCCGATGAAAAAAGCGTTGGTGCTGCATTTATGCACTACGACACCAAGTGCGACGTCATCATCGGTGTGGGTTCTGGTGTTATAAATGATATTTCAAAAATTGTGAGCAACATCACCGGCAAACCCTATATTATTGTGGGTACGGCTCCTTCCATGGACGGATATGCCTCTGCCACCTCTTCCATGACACGGGACGGTCTCAAAGTTTCGCTTCCCTCCCGCAGCGCCGACGTCATTATTGCCGATGCTGATATTCTCTGCAATGCCCCGATGCATATGATGAAATCCGGACTCGGCGATATGCTTGCAAAATATGTAAGCATCTGCGAGTGGCGCATATCTCATTTGATAAACGGTGAATATTACTGTGAAGAGGTTGCTTCGCTCATCCGCAGCGCTTTGGCTCGCTGTGTGGAAAACTGGCAGGGACTTCTCAACCGCGATGAGACGGCTGTTATGGCTGTGTTTGAAGGTCTTGTCATCGGTGGTGTTGCAATGAACTACGCCGGTCTCTCCCGTCCTGCTTCCGGCTGCGAACACTACATTTCACATATAATCGATATGCGTGCCGTTGAATTTGGCACTCCTATGGATCTTCACGGAATCCAATGCGCCATCGGCACACTTATTGCTGCTCGTCTTTACGAAAAGCTTAAATCCATTACCCCTGACCGCGAAAAGGCGCTGGCATATGCTGAAAAGTTCGATTTTGCGGCCTGGTCCGAACAACTTCGCAAACTTTTGGGTAAGGGCGCTGAGGCAATGATCGCTCAAGAAGCTAAAGAACGCAAATACGATATTGAGCTCCACAAAGCCCGCCTCGAGGTCATTCTTTCCAACTGGGAAGAAATTTTGAAGATCATTGACGAAGAGCTTCCCTCTTCCGCCGAGTTTGAATCGCTGCTTACCGCCATTGATGCACCGCGCTCACTCGCCGATATCGGCATTGATGAAGCTCTTCTTCCCTCCTTCTTTGCTGCCACCAAGGATATCCGCGACAAATACGTTCTCTCCCGTTTGGCTTGGGATCTTGGTGTTCTGGATGAACTCTTAAGCTAACAAAAGATTTTTCCCAAACAAAAACTACCGGGGCAGATTCTGCCTCGGTAGTTGATTTTTCGCTTTATTTACTATCTTCTTCTGTCGCTTCTGCGGGCAATGAGCACCAAACGCAGCAGCTGCAAAATTGCGGAGAATACCGCTGCCACATATGTGAGTGCCGCTGCTTTAAGCATTTTCTTGGCACCGTCCAGTTCTTCGCCTTCCAGAATATCTCTTCCGTCCAATATTCTTATCGCTCTGCGGGATGCATTGAACTCGACCGGCAGGGTTATCAGCTGGAAAAGCACCACAAAGGAAAACAGCAGAACACCTATCTGCGCTATTTCGGCATAACCGAGGATTATTCCTATGAGAATTACCGGCCAAGACAGCTTGGAGCCGATGTTTGCAATGGGCACGGAGAGAGAGCGCAGTTTAAGCGGGAAATAGCCTTGTGCGTGCTGGATGGCGTGTCCGCATTCGTGGGCTGCCACTCCCAATGCAGCCACCGATGTGGAATTATAAACGCTGTCGGAAAGGCGCAGTACCTTATCGTTTGGCGAATAGTGGTCGGAAAGGCTGCCCTTGGTGCGCTCGATGCGAACGTCAAAAATTCCCGCACTTCGCAAAATTTCGGCTGCAGCCTCCTGACCCGTCATACGTTTTGAGTTGCTGTATCTACTGAATTTGTTAAATGTGTGGTTAACATTCCAGGATGCGATGGCGCAAATTATTGCACCGATTATAACCAAAATATAAGTTTCGTCCCAATACACGTTATTTTCTCCTTGATCAGCATACTTTATATGATTCCTATTTTATATTATCATATTATATTATTTTTGAAATATCAAGACAGAATTTTTAAAAAGTGTTTGAAATGCAAAAACTGTCCGACTTTTGGGCGGACAGTTTTTATTCAGCTCTGTTTTATCATTTCAGGAGTTTGCATTTTCTGCTTCTGTTGTCTATGAGGATGACAAGCTCTTCGGCAACAGCTTTGAGGTTTTCGCTCTCGCCTGCAACAGCACCTTCAAGCTCGCTGAATTTGTCTGCTATCTGCAGTTCAACCGCTCTCAACTGCTCGTTGCTCATAGGATCGGAATAGCGAATTGCTTCGTACACTTTTTTGCAGGCAGCTTTTGCTTCGTCGGATTTTGCCTTTGCCATAAGTGTCTCTGCATCAACTGCGAGAGATTTGATAAAGAAGGTCTGTGCTTTAACTTTATCGTCCACCTTGCTGATAACATCCGCTGCAGCGGAAGCCTTGACGATGGCAATAATGTTAAACACGAGGATGATCGCGCAGAGAATGATGCCTACAAAATAGGGCAGCGGAGAGATGAGCATGCACAGACCGCCGAAGATGAAGGAAAGGATCAAGCCTGTGTAGCTTATTTTAATGAGAGAGATGTTGTAGAACATCTTGCGCAGATCTGCTGCTCTGAATGCAACTGCGGAACAGATGAGGTTCACCACAAATGCTGCGGAGATGAATGCATATCCGATCCAGAAGGAAGCGGTATATTTCTCCTGACCTGCCCAACCGACGGACACAAATGCGATAACGTTAAATGCAGCCAGCAGAAGTATCCATATGATTATGTAAAATTTAAAGTTCTTTTTCATTTTTCCGCTCCTCCATTAAAGCTTTTCGCCGCACTCAAGGCAGAACTTTGCGCCATTGGGAAGCTCGGCTCCGCACTTTGCGCATTTGGCTATCAAGGAAGCTCCGCACTCCATGCAGAATTTGCCTTTTATCGTCTTTTTACCGCAGGCGGGACAAATCATCTCGTTTTCCGCAAGATTTTCTATCTTTGTGCCGCACTCGAGGCAGAATTTTGAGTTTGCGGGAACTTCGCTGCCGCATTTGCCGCAGATGATCTTTGCGGGCTGGGTCTCTTCTTCAGCTGCAGGCTGCTGCGCAAAGCCTTTGAACATCTCGCCGAACTGGGAGCTCATTGCGCCTGCTGCAGCCAATCCCACGCCGAGACCAAGAACATCGCCTGCCGCACCGCCGCCGCTTCCGCCAATGTTGATGTTTCCGAGGCTTTCGGCATATGCCTTCTGTACGTCTGCCTGAATAACATCCTTCTCGGTGTAGCCCTTGGCACGCATAACTTCTGCTTCCGCAAAGCCGGAAAGCTTGACCTTCTGTGCCTCTGCCTGCGCACGGATGAGTTCGCGCTCCGCTTCACGGCGCAGTCTCTCTGTGGCGGTCGTCTCTTTTTCGATGACAGCCTGTCTTTCCGCTGCAGTTACAGCTGCTTCGGATTCGGCTCTGGCTGTTTTAATGGTGGTTTCAGCTTCCACCATCTTTTTCTGCAAAGAAAGTGCGTGCAGTTCACGTATCTTTTTGAAGTTGGGATCCTCTTCCGGCAAAACCACGTTGGTTACATAAAACTCCGGAATAGTGAGACCGTACTCTTCAAAGCCGGGAACGATATTTTTCTTCAGAACATCGGAGAGCATACTGAGATTCTCGTCTATCTCGAGAATGTTTATGTTGCGCTCTTTGATGCTGCTTGCAAGGTTGCTCTTTACCTCTGTGGAGATGAGCGGACGGAAGGATGCGGACAGAGATTTTGTGAATCCGCCGGCTCTGTCATCCCATGCAATGCCTTTCATTGTGCCCACAAGCTTGATAAGAAGCTTTCTGGAATCCGAAACCATAAGGTTCAGCTCTCCGCAGGCACCTATCTCAAGGGGAACTCCGTAGTTGGGATCGATAAACCTGACTCTGCTGTCGGTTCCCCACTTTATTGCCATCTGCACTGCTTTGTTGATGAAATAAACCTCGCAGTGGAAGGGATCGCCCTTGCGTGCGTTTCTCTCTATATATTTGCCGATCTGGGGTATATTCTGTGTCTCAAGAGTGTAACGTCCTGCACCAAAACTGTCCAACGCCTGACCGTTCATAAAAAATACGGCTTCCTGGCTCTCGTGTACTATAAGCTGAGTCATGGTGTTGAAATCTTCGCAGGGATGCTTCCAAACAAAAGTGCTGTTATCGCCCTCATATTTAATGATATCTGCGATGTGTCCCATAATCTGCCTCCTGAATAATGTATTATGACATATCCTTTTAATGATTATAACACAAAAAACACCACTATTACAAGTTTTATCGCAAAATTCCTCACCATACAACAATTTAATTGTTTTTTTCCATAGATTCATATCTCATCAATTTCCGTTCACCTTAATTTAAAATTAAATTCACCTTTCTATTCTATTTTCCAACTCCTTAATAGTTGATTACTCTTTATTGTTTTTCCGGTTTAAAATTTAACTTTTTCAATTTTTCGACACCAAAAAAAATTGTCAATGCCGCCGAAAACGCCAATATTATTGTGCAAATACACTTGTATATCCCCTAATAAATCACACTGTTTTGTAAGTATCGTAAATTTTGATAAGATACAAACAAAATACTTTTCAAACCTCTTGAAACTTTTTCAATTTGTGGTAAAATAAATAGATAATGAATGTGTAGAAAGTATATATTTTTTTATAAGGAGTGTTTCCGTTTGGAAAACCTGTATTGGATTGGTTTTGTCGGTGCTGCTCTTGCGCTTGTTTTTGCTTTTGTTAAGCGCAGCAAAGTTATGAAAGCTTCTGAAGGCGACGCCAAGATGGTCAAGCTTGCCTCTGCCATTCGTCAGGGCGCAAACGCTTACCTGAAGCGCCAGTATAAAACTGTTGCAATTGTTTTCGCAATAGTTTTTGCCATCCTCTGCGCCATCTCTTTTGCATCTGAGGGCGCACTTCTCTCCCGTATTACTCCCTTTGCATTCCTCACCGGCGGTCTTTGGTCTATGCTTGCGGGACTTATCGGCATGAAGGTCGCCACCAACTCCAACGCCCGCACCGCAAATGCCGCAAGAGAAAGCCTTAACAAGGGTCTTAACATTGCCTTTTCTTCCGGCGCTGTTATGGGCTTCACTGTTGTAGGTCTCGGTTTGCTTGATATCTCCCTTTGGTTTGTGGGTCTTAAAATATTCGGACATATGGATTCCACCACTCTTGCCAACACAATGGTAATGAATGGCATGGGCGCTTCCTTTATGGCTCTGTTTGCACGCGTTGGCGGCGGTATCTACACCAAGGCTGCCGATGTCGGTGCCGACCTTGTGGGTAAGGTTGAAGCAGGCATTCCCGAGGATGACCCCCGCAACCCTGCAACCATTGCAGACAATGTTGGCGACAACGTTGGTGACATTGCCGGCATGGGTGCCGACCTCTATGAATCCTATGTTGGTTCCATTCTTGCCACATTTGCTCTCGGTGCTTCTGCAGGATACGGTTGGAACGGACTTATCCTCCCCATTGCCCTTGCTGTTGTGGGCGTTATCTGCTCCCTGATCGGCTGCTTCCTTGTTAAAACAAAGGAAAGCGCAACTCAGCTCAGTCTGCTCAACAGCCTCAGAACCGGCACTTATACCGCAGCTATCCTCTCTGCTGTCTGTGCATTCCCCCTTTGCTATTTCATTCTCGGCAAAGAGAGCAACTGGTTTGGCGTATGTATAGCTATTCTGTGCGGTTTGATCGGCGGCTGCCTCATCGGTTACTTCACCGAATACTACACCTCCGATAACTACAAGCCCACCAAAAAGCTGGCTGCAGCTTCCGAGACCGGCACCGCTACAATTATAATCGGCGGACTTTCCCTCGGTCTCAGCTCCACCCTTGCTTCCATCCTTGTTGTTGCTGTTGCTGTTCTTGTTGCTTACTTTGCAGCAGGCGGCTCTATGAATATTCTTGATGCTACAGGCCTCTTCACCGCCGAATTCAACCGCGGTCTTTACGGCATCAGCCTTGCAGGTGTAGGAATGCTCTCCACCCTCGGCATTACCCTTGCAACAGACGCTTACGGCCCCGTTGCCGATAACGCCGGCGGTATTGCCGAAATGGCAGGTCTTCCCGAAGAAGTCCGTGAGCGCACCGATGCTCTCGACTCCCTCGGAAACACCACAGCAGCCACCGGAAAGGGCTTTGCCATCGGTTCCGCATCCCTTACAGCTCTTGCACTTCTCGTATCTTACGTCAACATAATCCAGAACAACACAGAGAAGGTTCTCAACTTTAACCTCACCTCTCCCACCGTTCTGGTCGGTATGTTCATCGGCGCTATGCTTACCTTCATCTTCTCCGCTTCCACAATGAGTGCTGTTCAAAAAGCTGCACAGTCCATTGTCCGTGAGGTTCGCCGTCAGTTTAAAGAGATCCCCGGAATTATGGAATACAAGGCTGACCCCGACTATTCCTCCTGCGTTGACCTCTGCACAAAGGGTGCACTGCGTGAGATGATCGTTCCCGCACTTATTGCCGTTATCGTTCCCATCCTCACCGGCTTGTTCATTGGCTGCGAAGGTGT
>JAFSHJ010000311.1 GCA_017440425.1 Oscillospiraceae bacterium
CCTTGGAGGACTATCAATGGGAGCGTCCGGGCTATGGCTACGGTCTCGGCGTGCGCACCCACATTGATGCAAGTGAAAGCGGTGCACTTAGTCCCGAGGGCGAATTCGGCTGGGATGGTGCAGCGGGCGCATTCTCCATGGTAGACCCCAAAAACGGTCTCTCGCTGGTCTATTTTCAGCACATCGGTTTTTGGGAGCGCAGAAAACAGCAGGAGCTGCGCAACATCCTCTATGCAGAGATGAACTTATAACAAGGAGCGCAAGATGACATATCTTTTCGATTTTGACGGCACTCTGGTGGATTCCATGCCCAACTTCTCAAGGGTGATGAAGCTGATATTGGATGAAAACGGAGTGGAATACGGCGAAGATATCATAAAAATAATCACTCCGCTGGGCAATTTGGGCACGGCAAAATATTTTATTGAGCTGGGCGTAAAAAAGACGGAGGAAGAGCTGCTGGCGCTGATGGATAAATATGCCGTAGAGGGCTACACCTATACCATCCCCGCCAAAAACAACGTAATTGCGGTGCTCAAACAGCTGAAAGAGCGGGGAGACAGCCTCAACGTGCTCACCGCAAGCCCCCACACCCTGCTGGATCCCTGCCTGAAGCGTCTCGGCATCTTTGATTGGTTTGACAACGTGTGGTCCTGCGACGATTTCGGCACCACCAAAGCAGACCCCCATATATACGTAAGTGCAGCGGAGAAGATGGGCGTCCCTGTTGGTGACGTGCTGTTTTTGGACGACAACTGCAATGCGGACAAAACCGCAAAAGCGGCGGGAATGCAGGTCTGCGGTGTCTACGACGACAGCTCTGCGGAATATGTGGAGGAGATGAAGAGCATCTGCCACCATTATATATACGATTTTTCGGAGCTGCTGAAATTGTAATAAGCATTTCTCGTTTGAGAATAAAAAGTAAAAGCCGGACTGTGTTCAGTTCGGCTTTTTGGTCATTTATTGTTGCACTGCCTGCTGTTGATGAACTTCACAAATGCATCGAATGCCTTTTTGTCGGGAGGGCTGATCTCTGTTGGAAGGTGGTGGATATCGAACCATTTTAGTGTTATTATTTCGTCGGGTGCGGCGGTTTCATCTCCCGAAAAATCATCACAGACATATATGATCTGAACAATGCATACCTTATCTCCGTTGGGATAGGTGTAGCGCATACCGTCGCCGGAGAAAACGCCCAGCAGTTCCATGTTGTTTGCGGTGAGACCGGTTTCTTCAAACAATTCTCTTTTGGCAGCATCCTCCACGGATTCGCCTATCTCCAAGCCGCCTGCGTGCATCGACCAACACAAATTGTCCTTTCTCCTCTGCAGCAGAACCTTGCTTCCTTTATATATGAAAACTCCTGCGCCGACGCCAATAAGTTCATCGTGTCCGATCTTGCTGCGTATATCTCTTATGTAGCTCATAGTTGGATCTCTCCGAATCTCAATTTCATTAACTAATATTAACACGGTGAGATGGAATATGCAAGAGTGCATTTGGTGCCTTTGTTGCTTTACACGCCGCCCTCTCGACACGAGGAGCGTGTCAACTCTCCCTTGCGGGAGAGCCTCGCAAAGCATTGCGAGGGAGAGGGCGGCCTTTCAAATGTTCGCAGGTGCTTGAAAATGCATTGACGGATGTGCTATACTAAACGGGAGGTGACCGATATGACAGTTTTTGAAAATGCAAAGGTAATACTTCCCGATTCCGTGTGCAGCACCTGCGTTGCGGTGGATGAGGGCAAAATAGTTGAAATAGCAGACCGCATCGATGCACCCGATGCCGAGAGAATAGATTGCGAGGGCAGATATCTTGCCCCCGGCTTTGTGGATATCC
>JAFSHJ010000312.1 GCA_017440425.1 Oscillospiraceae bacterium
CTTGCGGCGGTTGTTTTTTTGCTTTGCTTGACACACAACCTCACCCCGTGATAAAATAAAAAAATACAAATAATATAATAGTATAAAAGGAGACTTTATTATGTCTAAAATATATTCTTCCATAGACCAGCTTATCGGCAAAACCCCTCTGCTTCGCCTTGAGCGCATCGAGAAAAAATTCGGTCTTAAGGCCGAGCTTGTGGCAAAACTTGAATATCTCAATCCTGCAGGCTCCGCAAAGGACAGAGTTGCCAAGCAGATGCTGGACGATGCCGAGGAGAAGGGACTTATCCGCGAGGGCTCTGTTATAATTGAGCCCACCTCCGGCAACACCGGCATCGGTCTTGCCTGCGTAGCTGCCGCAAGAGGCTACAAGGCCATCATCGTTATGCCCGACACAATGTCTGCGGAGCGCTGCATTACAATGAAGGCTTACGGCGCCGAACTGGTACTCACCGACGGCAAAAAGGGCATGAGCGGCGCCATTGAAAAGGCCGAAGAGCTCAACCGCGAAATTGAAGGCAGCATTATTGCAGGTCAGTTTGTCAACCCTGCCAACCCTGCCGCCCACAGAGCCACCACCGGTCCCGAGATATATGAAGACACCGACGGCGAGGTGGATATCTTTGTTGCGGGTGTCGGCACCGGCGGCACCATAACCGGTGTTGGCGAATATCTTAAAGAGCGCATTCCAAACGTCAAGGTAGTGGCGGTGGAGCCTGCATCCTCTCCTCTGCTCTCTCAGGGCAGGGCAGGCAGCCACGGCATTCAGGGCATTGGTGCAAACTTTGTGCCTGCCGTGCTGAACACCAACGTCTACGATGAGATAATCACCGTCACCGACGCCGATGCCTTTGCCGCAGGCAGACTTACCGGCTTCTGCGAGGGCTTTTTGGTGGGCATCTCTTCCGGTGCTGCACTTCACGCTGCCATCGAGCTTGCCAAACGTCCCGAAAACGAGGGTAAGTGCATCGTTGTGCTCCTCCCCGACACCGGCGACCGCTATCTTTCCACAAAACTTTACTCCGACCTTTGATTTTTGCGGTTTTTGCGCCAAATTTGGCAGTTTTTGTAAAAAAACTGCCCTCTCCCACATCTTTTCACTCCTAAACTATTGCGTTCCACCCTCAAAAAATGTTAAAATAGAGTGATAATATTGTCAATGTAACAAAATTTATTTATAGAGGTGATCCGATGGCTGAGTTTGATATGAAAAGATTTTTCAAAAAAGGCATCCTTGACCGCAACGACGGTTGGAGAGTTAAAAAGATCGATCCCATAATGCTTCTCTCCCCCTATTTTATGAGGACCCGTCTGGATTCTCAGAACCTTTTTGAAGAAGTGGTCTCCATTGAAAATCTTGAGGAGTTTGTCCGCCAGCACAAAGAGGAGATGCCCGGTCTTTCCCTGATGCATATATTCATTGCAGCCTGCGTGCGTATGCTGGCCCTTTATCCTCACGCAAACCGTTTTGTTGTCCACAACAAAATTTTTGCACGCAACACCATCTCCTGCTCCATTGCAATTAAGCGCAGCCTCACCATTGACGGTGAAGAGACCCTCATCAAGCCCGAATTCTCTCCCTTTGCAACACTTCAGGATGTTGTTGACACCCTGAACAAAGAATTTGAACAAAAGGGCAGCGTTGACGACAAGAGTGCCCTTGACAAAACCGCAAAGCTTATCAGCATCGTTCCCTCCTTTGCCATCCGTGCCGTTGTGGGACTTGTCAGATTTATGGACGATTATTTCTGCCTGCCCAAGTTTCTCCGTGATGTCAGCCCCTGGCACAGCTCCATGTTCCTGACAAACATCGGCTCCCTCGGAATCTCTTCCATCTATCACCACCTCTATGAGTTCGGCACCTCCACCATCTTCCTTGCAATGGGCAAAAAGATCCGCACCAAGGTTTTTGATGCCGACGGCAACGAGAAGACAGCAAAAACCATTTCTCTCAAATTTGTTTTGGATGAACGCGTCTGCCACGGCTTCTACTATGCCCGCGCAATGAGAAGCTTCTCCAAGCTCATGTCCAACCCCGAACTGCTGCTCACTCCTCCCGAGAAGATCTATATGGATGCCGGTGTCAGTTCCAAAGTGAGAGACACGTCTCTTCTTGGCGACAAAATTGATTTGGCATAATTTATTACAACACCCTCACGGAGGTTAACAAATGCGTATTCGCCACAAACCCTGGGCAAGACCTGAGCTTGCCGCCTGCAAATTTTTTGTTGATGAACCCGTTGGATTCAAGGGAAAGTGGAACGACAGCTTCCCCGAAAAGCGTCCCCTCCACGTTGAGCTCGGCTGCGGAAAAGGCGGTTTCATCTCTCAGATCGCAGTTGACAACCCCGATATCAACTATCTCGCCATCGACATTAAAAGCGAGATGCTTGGACTTGCCAAACGCAAGGTTGAAGCAAGCTATGCCGAGGCCGGAATTGAACCCA
>JAFSHJ010000313.1 GCA_017440425.1 Oscillospiraceae bacterium
CCTCTATTGGTTATGTTCCTGCATATTGGCGCACTGGCTGCTTTGCTGGTATCGTCCAGAACTTTGCTTCAACGGTTTCAAAAGGAGCTTAAAATCAAGCGAATATCAGGATTGGAACTCTCTGCGGAGCTTTGTACGGAAGAATCCTCGGGAAGCTCTTCCACACCGCTGTCTTCCACCTGGCTCTGTGCATAGAGCTGATACCAGCGCCACGGCATAAGCGGGTTGGGATTATATTTGGAAGTTGACGTATCCACCTCTGTGGATTCACCGACTCTCAGCTTTCTTGCCACAACAACAAACCTTGCATCGGTGAACTCATAGGAACAGGTGGAAAGTGTAAGCAGCTTGTCGTTGCCGTTCACGTCGTCCTCTATGGTTATCAGGGAACGTTTGCGGCACTCAGCTATGTAGTTTTCCGTCTCTTCATAGCTGCCGTCGATGAACCAATGGTAGTTGAAGACCTCTCCGTCCGATTCCTTGACGTTTGCTATGAACATTGCGATTATCTTGTATTCTCCGTCGCGGTAGATGCTGTCGAAGGTAATGACCGGATGCTTGCGGTAATAGTTGATGTTTTTATATTCCATCAGCTCACCGAACATCTGTGCATCGTGCATATTGTGTCCGTAGATTATGGTGTTGGTGCTCTCTCTTGCAAGGTCCACCTCATAATCCACAAAGGGAATGCCGTACTGACTGTGCTCCCCCAGGAAGTTTCTGCGGAGATAATAGTCGTTATCCGTGGTCTGCACAACGGGATAAGAGAGGATGGTATCCTTTATCTCGATGTAGCCGGCCACATCGGGGTTTTTGACATAGAGCTCGGCAAACTTGTTCTGATAGGACTCGGGATAATCCTCCGGCACCTCTATCTCTTCGTTGCTGCCGGTTTTGTCGTAAAGATCCAGCAGCGATGAGACCAGATTCTTGTTGCCTTCCGCCTCCAGCCGCTCATAGACGAGATAGCCTATTGCGCCCACAAAAACACAGATGGCAACTATCAAAACGATTATTCCCACCGTTTTGCCTTTTTTGCCTTTTTTGCCTTTTTTCTTTTTACTGACTCCATCATCCTTGGTGGGGTCATATTTTTTTATGCCTGCAGCGGATATCTCCGGAGCTGCAGAGCTTTTCTCTTCTGCCGCCGCAGCCGTTCTGACCGCTGTTGTGTTTTTTGCCGAACCGAACACGGCAACCGCACTTGCCTCGCCATCCACCACAGCGGAGACATCGGCAGCGCCCGCCATTTTTTCGGGACGTGCCATTATAACACGGCGGAGCATATCCAAAGTGTGCTGTGCAAGCAGCAGACGCATCTCGTCCGCTGTCATTCCGCGGCCGTTTTCAACCACTCGTCTTGTCCAGACGTTTTTGCCGTCGCAGACAGAGCAGAATGCCTCAAGATCACCGTTGAGCTCAGCATCTCCCACGATCGTTTCGCACACCACAGAGATTCCATAGTCGGCACTTCCCATCTTCTGCGCCGCCTGAGCCATTGCCGCAGACATACGCTCGCTGACGGGCTCGCACTTGCGCAAAAACTTTTCGGAAAGCTCCAGCCTCTCCTCCTTCGCTCTTGTGGAGGTGGAGGAAAAGTTGAAGGTAATGTGTTCCCACGCGCCCTGCTCGTTTGAGAGGATGGCCATAACCGCACCGCGGGTGCCCGCCTCTGCGATCGCCACCGACAGCTCCTGCGCTTTGAGCTGTTCTGCCGCCAGCTGCTGAAGGCTGTCCGCATCGGCTGTGTATATGTAGCTGCCAACACGGTCGACAACGGTTTTAATCATTGCCGTGCATTCTCTTGTTGCGTTCTGACGATTATCCGCAGTTGCAGACACCTTTATTTTGAGGTCGTAGCCGTTTCCGCTGACAGCAACGGTGGTTTTCTCCTGCATCAGCAGATCGGGGATGGTATCCTCAAGCTGCGCTTTGGTAAGACCAAAGCAGCGGATGGACTTTGTCATTGTGATGTCGCCGCAAAACTCTGTGATCAGCGGTCTTGCGGAGCTTTGGAACATCTCTTTGAACTCGAGTGGACGGGAGGGCATGATGAAGATGCACTGTTTTCCCGCAGAAAGATAGCATCCAGGGGCAATTCCCGCATCGTTATCCAGCACCGTGCCGGTCTCCGGCATATATGCTGCGCGTTCAAATTCTGCTCTGTAGGGCACCTCGCGCTCACGGAGCATTGCCTTCATTTCGTCAAGCACCGCTTCGTTGCGCTCCAGTTTGAAGCCCAGCAGCTTGCTTACGTATTCTATTGTGTCTTCTCCTGCGGACATTCCGACACCGCCGGTGATGAAGATGATATCGCTTCTGTCAAGAGCTCTTATCAGCGCAGATTTAAGGGCGGCTCGTCCCTCTCCTGCCGCAGATTTATAATCGAGCTGTATTCCTGTGAATTTAAGTTCGTTCTCAAGTGTCGGTACATTCTGTTCAAGGGTAGAGAGCTGGTGCTCGGCCGTTCCTCCAACAGCAATTATTTCCGCCACAAATGGTGTCACCTGTTATTCCTCCTTCCCGGATTTCCCACGATGATGAGCTCGGCATTTTCCACGCACTCATTTACAAGTTCTTCTGCGTCCTCAAGATAGCTCTCCGCTCCCTCGATCACGGGGATAGTCGGTTTTGTGCGGGGATGCTTGGGTGTGAACACCGTGCAGCAATCCTCATAGGGCAAAATGGATGTATCGAAGGTGTCTATCTTTTTGGCAATTGCAATTATCTCTTTTTTGTCCATACCTATCAGCGGACGGAGCACGGGAAGCTCGCTGACGGTATCGGTGCATTTGATTGCCTGAAGGGTCTGGCTGGCAACCTGACCGAGGCTCTCGCCTGTAATGAGCGCTCCGCAATCCTGCTTTTCGGCAAGTTTGTTGGCAACTCTCATCATATATCTTCTCATAATTACGGTGAAAAGCTCTTCGGGACAGCTCTCTTTGATGCGCTCCTGCATTTTTGTGAAGGGAATTACAAACAGCGCAACACCGATGGAATAATCGCACAGCTTCTCTGCAAGTTTGATGACCTTGAGCTTGGCTCGCTCGCTGGTATACGGTGGGCTCTCGAAGTGAACGCCAACCAGTTCAACTCCGCGTTTTGCCATCATATAACCTGCAACGGGGCTGTCTATGCCGCCGGAAAGCAGCAGTGCCGCACGTCCGCCTGTGCCAACAGGGATTCCGCCTGCGCCCTCTGTGGCATCGGTGTGGATATATGCACTCTCGTCTCTTATCTCAACGGTAACTGTGACCTGTGGGTTATTTACGTCAACGCTGAGATGAGGAAATGCATCCAGCAAAACGCCGCCCAGCTCTGC
>JAFSHJ010000314.1 GCA_017440425.1 Oscillospiraceae bacterium
CCGCCCTTTATCACCTGCGCAAGAGTATCGTAGACCTCGCCGGTGATGGAGACAAAGTTATCGCCCGGGCGGAGCACACCGAACAAGGCGGTGGCAAGGGCGTGAGTTCCGTTGACAAAGGTGTGGCGCACAAATGCAGCGCCGTCCTTGCCGCCGAATATCTCCGCATATATGGCATCCAGAGTGTCACGGCCGATATCGCCGTAGCCGTAGCCTCTGCTGCCTGCAAAATGTGCCTCAGAGAGACGTGCGTGCTCAAACGCAGCCATAACCTTGCGCACACAGTATTCTTCTGTTTCGCTTATCCGTTCAAAAACGGCTGAGCAATCGGCCTGCGCCTTTGCCGCAAGCTCTTCGATCTCCCGATCAAACTGATACATAAAGAGTTACGCTCCTAATAAAACTTTTCTTAAATGATACCATTAATTTTAAACATTTTCAAGGTCAAAATTTGGTATATACTCGGTATCTGCGGAGGAAAGCTCCTGAAAATAACCCTCTTCAATGTTGCTTTCCATAAGATGATCCTCTATCTCCGCATATTCCTCCTCGGTGACGGTGCGGTTTATCTCATCATAGCCGCCCTCAAGCACCTTGCCGAAGGGAATATACTGGCTCATCAGGCTGAACAGCACCTCTCCCGGTGCAAAGTTGTCCGACACCCAGTCTATCACCCGCTTGGTGTTTTCCACGCAGCCGGGCAGAATGAGGTGGCGTATCACCACGCCACTCTGCAGAATGCCGTCCTCATCCATAACATATGGACCGGTTTGGGCAAACATCTCTTTTACCGCTGCGGTGGCTGTTTCAAAATAGTTGGGTGCGGCGGAATATTTTACCGCCAGCAAATCGTCGGAATATTTTATATCAGGCAGATATATCTGTATCTTTCCCTTTAATTTTTTAAGTGTTTCCACCTTTTCGTAGCCGCCCGTGTTATAGACCACCGGCACGGAAAATGGTGTTTCAAGCAGCTGACACACCGTATCTGCATAGTGTGTGGGGTTGACGAGGTTGATGTTGTGGACACCCTGAGATATGAGTTTTTCGCAAATTTCTCTCAGGCGCTCCACCGTCACCGTTTTGCCGAAGCCCTCGCTGCTGACACAATAGTTTTGACAAAACACGCACTGCAATGCGCAGCCCGTGAAAAAAACGGCTCCCGAGCCATTTTCGCCGCTGATGCAGGGTTCTTCCCAGCGGTGGATGCAGGCTTTTGCCAGTTTCGGCAGATATCCCATGCCGCAAAAACCTTCTCCCTGCTCCTTTTCGCGGATCGCCCCGCACTCACGGGGACAGCTTGAACACAGCATTTTTTGTTCCTCCGTCAAAACTGCAGGGAGGGCATTTCTCCCAAGCCGTTGTCTGCTTTTGTCAGCAGCTCAACTGTGGAATCCACGTTGTCAGGGAGTTCCGATGCTGCCATATCCGCAAAATCATAGGGGAGGAAGCTGCCGAAATGCACTCTTTCGGAGCGGCAAAGCTTGAAAAAGTTTCCGCTGCAGCCATTCTGCTTCAGCGTTTCAAACTGCGGAATAAACTCTGCGGGAACGGTGACCTCCGCACCCCAATAGATGCCCTGCAGATCCTCTCCCACAAAGTTTCGCACCTTGACCTCTGCGGATATCATCTTTTTCACGCTGCCCTCCACCACAATGGCAGAAAGGTTTCTTCCGTTATCCGCAGCCACGGCGATGCGTCCGGCCTCGCCCACTGCTATCACAAAGGCAAGGGTGCTGTGCTTATCGGGTTTAGCCTCAAACGAGGTCATTTTTATGTGAAAGCCTTC
>JAFSHJ010000315.1 GCA_017440425.1 Oscillospiraceae bacterium
ATTATTGGATTCCGTATCTGATTTCGCTAGTGCTTTCAATTGTTTGGAATTTCACGTTGAATCGCAGATACACCTTTAAATCTGCGGCAAACGTGCCATTGCAATGGCAAAGGTGTTCGGGTTCTATCTTGTGTTCACACCGCTGTCCACCTATCTTGGCGATTTGGCGGAAAAAGCCGGCATAAACGATTTTATCATTTTGGTTGCAACAATGCTTGCAAACTTTGTGCTGGAGTTCCTTTTCTGCAAGTTCGTGGTATACAGAGGCAGCGAAGATACAATTAAATTGAAAAAATAAGAGGAAAGCCATGGAGGAATATTATATAGAACTAAAGCCTTGTCCGTTTTGCGGAAATGAGCCGGAATGGATAGGTGTTCCGGGGGATGACTACATTATGCGATGTTCAGTTTGTCATGCCTCTACAACAACCGCAAGAATGGATCCTGACGAGGCGGCTGAGGATTGGAACAATCGGCTGATAGAGGATAACAATTTTACAATTACAAGAGATATCAAAATCGATGAATATCTCATAAATGGAATAAAAAAAGTTGTTTTGGACGAATATTCGATCTTTGACAGCTTTCCTGAAACCGAGAACGGTTTTCTTTGCAGCGATGCAGTAATTGTTACGGATAAAATAATGCTTTCGATTGAAGTGGATGACGGAGCGTTGTGGTATGATGAAATAGCAAGATACAACCCTGAAGCTTATGTGAAATCTATTGCGGAAAAAGATGTGGAAATTGTTTTTGAGGAAAGCAGTTGGCAGGGTGACAGCTTAAAGTCGATAACGTTTTTGTGCGGCAAAAGAAAAATTACTCTTGCTGCAGATGATGAGGAGGAATGTATTGAGGTAAGGGAAGAAGAGCTTTTATAATCCATCTTCACACAATCATCAATATTAACAATAAGTAAAATCGGAGATACTTATTGACTATTCTTTGGATAAAATGGTAAAATATAGAAGTGAAATTTGAGGCTTGCAAGGTTTATCCGCAAAGCCGAATATAATATAAGGAGAAATTTGTTATGGGTCGTTTAGACGGAAAAGTTGCAATTATCACCGGCGGTAACTCCGGAGTTGGTGCCGCTACAGCTGTTAAATTTGCCGCAGAGGGCGCAAAGGTTGTTATCACAGCTCGCCGTGTTGCACCTCTCGAAGAGGTTGCCGCAAAAATTCGCGAGGCAGGCGGCGAAGTTCTCGCCATTGCCAGCGATATCTCCAAGGCTGATGATGCAAAGAAGGTCGTTGCCGACACTCTGGCAGCTTTCGGCAAAATCGATATCCTCATCAACAACGCAGGCGTTCTCGATAGCGGACTCAAGGCCATCGACAGCTTCACCGATGACGATATGAACAAAGTTATCGATATCAACACCAAGGGCACAATGTGCATGCTCCGCGAGGTTACCGCAGAGATGGCAAAAACAGGCTACGGCGCTATCGTTAACGTGGCTTCCGTTGCAGGTGTTATGGGTTGCGGCGGCGCTGCCTACGTTGCATCCAAGGCTGCTGTAATCGGCATCACCCGCCACACAGCACTCCGCTTTGCAGGTACAAACGTGCGCTGCAACGCTATCTGCCCGGGCACCATCGTAACTCCCATGGTTGCAGGCATGAACCCCGCCAACATGGATATGAACATCTTCGGACAGATGATGAAGCACAACGATCTCAAAGTTCAGCCCTGCATGCCCGACGATGTGGCAAACATGCTGCTGTTCTTCGCTTCCGATGAATCCAGAGCTATCACCGGTCAGACCATCGTCACCGATTTCGGTTCCACTCTGTAAAAAAACAGCCGTTGGTTGATCAAGCATTATCCAACATCAAATTAAAACAAAGTCAGCCTTTCCTTGGAGGGGCTGACTTTTTGTTTTGCAAATCTTAATATTGTGCTAATTTCAGTTTTATAAAGCAATATTGTTCATTGCAGGGGAGAAAAATATCCGATATAATTATTTTATAATGATACAGTTATAAACCGAGTTGGAGGCTGCAGATATGATGGGTTTTAAACAGGGCGAATTCAAAGATCCGGGCAGAGAATATTCCACCGTTTTTGCATGGGCGTGGAATGCTCCCGTGACAAAAGAGGGCATAAAAAACAAGCTGGAAGAGATGCAAAGAGCGGGAATAAATGGCGTTTATGTAATTCCCCAGCCGAAGGAGTTTCGTCCGGTGACAATGTCGCTGGATATGCAGCCTGGATATCTCACCGAAGAATATTTTGAGCTGATAAAGTATCTCTGTGACACCGCAAAAGAGATGGGATTTGAGTTTTGGCTCTATGACGAGGGCGGCTGGCCCTCCGGCAGCGCCTGCACTCAAATTGTTAAACAGCGCCCCGATCTGCGCAGAAAAACCGTAACCTGCATCAAGGTTGAGACCACAAAGGGCACAAAATACACTCCGCCCATCCATCAGAAGAGCTTTCTTGCCGCATTTGCCAAGGATAAAGATGGCAACTACACAAGAATAAGGGATACCATTGTCTGCGACGGTGAGTCTGCGGTGATAGAATACCGCTGTATGGCGACCTATCTCACCTACATCCACAACGAGGAATACAACACCGATATCCTTGACCCCGACACAGTCAAGCTGTTTTTGGAGCTGACCCATGAGGGCTACAAAAAAGCGTTGGGTCACGAGTTCGGCAAATATATAAAATATATGTTTGACGATGAGCCAAGCGTTGATCCGCACGGCTGGACCTGGGGTCTTGAAAAGATATTCTATGAGGACTACGGATACGATATTTTGGACTATCTGCCGGTGATAAAAAATCAGGTTGCGGCAGACACCGAGGAAAGGCGTCAGGCGGAGTCGGATTGGAGAAGACTTTTGTGCCGCTTGGCAATGAAGAATTTCTTCATCCCCATCAGAGATTGGTGCAGAGAGAACAACATCCTCTCCATCGGTCACCTTGATTCCGACCACGATGCGTGGATGCTGGCAAGGGCGATCCCCTGCGATGCAATGCCGCTGGAGGTGCTGCGCTGCTACGATCTTCCCGGTGTGGACTGCATCTGGCGGCATATCTATCCTGCAGGCTTGGGCGCCGCATCCTATCAAAAGGGAATTCCGTTCTTTCCGCGTTTTGCCTCCTCCGCAGCGGCGCAGATAGGCAGAGGTCTCGCCATCACAGAGACGATGGCAATATACGGCGAGGGCGCGACCCCGTCGGTGATGAGATATGTTTTCGGCGCACAGGCTGTCAGGGGTATAAATGTGTTCAACTGCAACTCCATATCCTACGGTGATCAACCTATTCGCCCGGGATTCACCCCCGCAAGGCCGGGATATGAGCATCTGCCTCAGATAACCAAGTATCTTTCCCGCCTCTCTTATCTTGCACAGCTGGGCAAGGCAGAGTGCAGCACGGCGGTATATCTGCCCTGCGAGGATATTACCAAGGGTTACAGTGCAGACGAATTCCACAAGCTGGGTCTTGCGCTGGAGAAAAAGCAGGTGTATTTTGATATCATTGACGATGCATTTGTGAGAGAGGCAGAGATCAAAGGCGATGCACTCTGCATGGGCATTGCGGCATACAAAAACGTTATCATTCCCAAAGGTGCAAACCTGCCTGCGGACGTGAGAGAAAAACTGAATGGATTTATAGCTGAAGATGCAGCCCCCACGGTTGTCTGCGATAACGTGGAGATGCTTGTGATGAAGCGGAATATTGACAACGGCAGCACTTTGTACTTTTTGTTTAATAACAGTAAAGACATACAAACTGTATATGCAAAGTTTGACGAAAACAAGCCTGCTTACCGACTTTTCATTGAAGACGGCAGGATAGAACGCTGTAGCGATTACAAATTTACCCTTGAAATGGGAGAAATTGCGGCTGTGTTGTTTACGGATGACGAAATTGCAGCAGAAGCTCAGCCGAACACCGTGGCAGAGATCGGGATAAACGGAGGCTTCACCCTGAAAAAGACAGCAGAATTCTTCTCCGACGAAAAGGGTGCGAGAAGAGTTGATGCGGAAGAAGAGGCAAAAACTGCGGAGCTCGGCAGCTGGGCAGAATATTTCGGCGAGGAATTTTCGGGAAAAGCAGTTTACACCGCAAGCTTTGAAGCTGATGACAAGTTTTTGGATGGAGAGATATACGAGCTTGATCTGGGCATGGTAGAATACACCGCAGACGTTATTATTAACGGAAAATTTGCGGGTATTGCGTCTCTCACTCCCCACAAATTGAGGTTTGACGGAAGCTTTTTGCAGCAGCACAATACAATTGAGATAACGGTGGCAAACACCGCCTGCAACCGAACCACCACAGCGGACGTATATTCTCATCTGCATCAGCGGGATATAGGTCCCTATCATCAGATCGAGGTCATGTTTGAACGCGAATCCTTGGGAGGCGGACTTATCGGGCCGGTGGTGCTGAAAAGATTGGGATAATTTCTGCAGATGCAGCACATTTCAAAAATAATGATTCCTTTTGTGTGAATAATTTGTAAATATGATGAACTGTGTTTTGTATAATGCTTGCAAATCATATGGAAATCGTTTATAATTATAGAATAAAGTCGCATAAAGTCAGTAAAATAAAGACGTTGTTTGGGACAAAACCCGGAGACATTTCCGGTCTTCGGGTTTTTTTATAAACAAATGACTTTAACGGTTTTGAGCTTTTCTTAATTAAAACGGGAAAGCATCTGCAATTTTCCTGAAGAATTTTTGGAGGTATGTTTTATGGATGGACAGACTTTACAGATCCTGATAGCTATGATCATTTATATGGCAGCAGTTATCGTGATCGGTGTTTTGTTTGCAAAGAGAGCAAACAAAAACTCTGAGGAATATTTCCTCGGCGGACGCAGCCTTGGTCCTTGGGTAACCGCAATGAGCGCAGAAGCATCCGACATGAGCGGATGGCTGCTCATGGGACTTCCCGGTGTTGC
>JAFSHJ010000316.1 GCA_017440425.1 Oscillospiraceae bacterium
AATGGTACAGCTCACTGCCGACGTCAACGAATATAAGAGCAACCCCGACAGAAAAGCAAAGGGTACCGTTATCGAAGCCAAGCTTGATAAAAACAGAGGACCCGTTGCAACCGTTCTCGTTCAGAACGGTACACTCCACCTCGGTGACGTTGTGATAGCAGGCACAACTGTGGGCAAGATAAGAACAATGACCAACGACCGCGGCGAGCGTGTTGAGAGCGCAGGTCCCTCCGTGCCGGTTGAGATCACAGGTCTTGACGAAGTTCCCGATGCAGGTGATATCTTCAACGGTGTTGAGGATGAGCGTCTTGCAAGAGAACTTGCAGATCAGCGTAAATACGAAGCTAAGGAAGAGAAGTTCAAGTCCTATCAGAAGGTAACTCTCGATAACCTCTTCTCCCAGATCGAAGAGGGCGATATGAAAGAGCTGCCCCTCATCGTTAAGGCAGACGTTCAGGGCTCTGTTGAAGCAGTTAAACAGTCCCTTGAAAAGCTCTCCAACGACGAGGTCAGGGTTAAAGTTATCCACGGCGCTGTCGGTGCCATCAGAAAATCCGACGTTATGCTTGCTGATGCATCCAACGCCATCATCGTTGGCTTCAACGTCCGTCCCGACCCCGTTGCACGTGACGATGCAGAAACTCAGGGCGTAGATATCCGTCTCTACCGCGTCATCTACGATGCCATCGAAGAGATCAAATCCGCTATGAAGGGTATGCTTGCACCCAAATACCGCGATGTTGAGCTTGGCCGTGCAGAGGTCCGTATGGTCTACCGCATCTCCAACGTGGGCATTGTTGCAGGCTGCTACGTTCTGGAAGGCAAGATCACAAGAAACGCAAATATCCGTGTTGTTCGTGACGGCATCATCATTGCGGACGACAAGCTGGATAGCCTCAAGCGCTTTAAGGATGACGTAAAAGAAGTTGCATCCGGTTATGAGTGCGGTATGGCTCTTGTAAAATACAGCGATATCCGCGAGGGCGACGTATTTGAAGCATACGAAGTAGAGGAATACAGAGAATAATTTCGGAGGTAACGGATGCCTAAATTTATGATAAACAGAGAGAGCGAAGATATCAAACGCGAGATCACCGATATAATGCGTTCTCTCAAAGATCCGAGGATCACCGGACTTTTGACAGTTATCCGTGTGGATATATCCGGAGACGGCTCCTATTGCAAGGTGTATGTCAGTTCTTTGGATGGCTTTGATGCCGCAAAGAACGCTGTGAAGGGCTTGGAGAATGCCAAAGGTTTCATTAAGCGTGAGCTCGGCAGAAGACTTACGTTCAGACGTATGCCGGAGCTCAAATTCATTGCAGATAACTCCACAGAGTATAGCTCTGTCATTATGGAAAAGCTGACACAGCTCAACAAAGACGAGGAGAGCGCCGAATGATAATTACAGCAGAAAAAGCGGCAAATCTTTTGCTGCAGCAGGATAACATTCTGGTGCTCTGTCACCGTAATCCCGACGGAGATGCCATAGGCAGCGCATTTGCCCTTAAAAAGATGCTGCAGAGCCTTGGCAAAAAGGTGAGAATGGAGTGCGAAAGCGGCATTCCCGCAAAATATGACGTGCTTTTCGGCGCCCGTGAGGATGACGGAGATTTTGCACCCGACTACGTTGTAGCCGTGGACACAGCGGACAGAAAGCTGCTGGGCACGTTGGGTCAGCAGTATCCCACCGTAAATCTTGCCGTCGACCACCACGAGACCAACAAGGATTACGCAGAATTCACATACGTTGAAGACAAAGCGGCTGCGGCTGCAGAGGTGGTCTTTAAACTGGCTCCTCTGCTTGGCGCCAAGCTGGATCTCAGGATCGCCACCGCTCTCTATGTGGGACTTTCCACAGATACCGGCTGCTTTGTCTATTCCAACACAACTGCAAACACCCACATCATTGCAGGTGAGCTCATCTCCTACGGTGTAAACCTTGGCGAGGTGAACAAGATACTCTTTGAAACCAAGACCAAGAGCCGTGTTGAGATCGACAAGATCGCACTCAACTCGCTGGAATTCTTCTTCGGCGGAGAGCTTGCGTTTGTCTTTCTGCCTCTCTCTGCGCTGGAAGCATCCGGCGTCAGCGAAGACGACCTTGACGGCGTGAGCGCAATGCCCCGCCAGATAGAAGGCGTCAAAGTGGGCATCACTCTGCGTGAGCGTGCAGACGGAAGCTACAAAGCCTCCGTGCGTACAACCTGTGTCAATGCGGCGGATATCTGCGCAAAGTGCGGCGGCGGCGGACACAAGCGTGCCGCAGGCTGCGAGTTCAAAACAAGCTTTGAAGAGGCAAAGGCAGCTCTGCTGGAGGCCGCAAAGCAGGTTATGGACGAGGAAGAATAACTCCGAAGCGGGGAGAAAAATGGATATTAACGGTATTATTTTGATAGATAAGCCCGCAGATTTTACATCTTTTGATGTTGTTGCAAAGCTGAGAGGCATTGTGCGTACAAAAAAGATAGGTCACGGCGGAACGCTTGATCCGATGGCGACCGGCGTTCTGCCGGTTTTTTTCGGCACGGCAACACGCTGCTGTTCCCTGATGCCGGAAAAGAGCAAACGCTACACCGCAAGGTTCAGGCTCGGCATTTCTACCGATACGCAGGATATTACGGGAAAAATCATCCGTGAAAGTACCGTCAGCGCAACCTTTGAAGATGTGAAAAAATGCGCTGAAGAATTTTTGGGCAAAACAGAGCAGCTTCCGCCCATGTATTCCGCAGTGAAGGTCAACGGCAGAAAGCTCTATGACCTTGCCCGCAAAAACATTGAGGTGGAGCGGGAAACAAGACCCATCGAGGTGTTTTCGCTGGATATAACCCACGTTGAGGGCGACGAATACGAGGCAGACGTGGCGTGCTCACCCGGTACATACATCCGCACCCTCTGCAGCGATATCGGAGACAAGCTGGGCTGCGGTGCAGCAATAACCTATCTGCGAAGAACGGAATCCTCAGGCTTCGGCATCGAAAACTGCATCACCATCGACCGTGTTAAGGAGCTGATGGATGCAGGCGAGCTGGAAAACAGCCTGCTTCCCACCGACAGCCTTTTCAAGGTGTATCCCGAGTATCACCTCAACGAAGGCGACAGCAAAATGCACCTCAACGGTGTGCATATCTGGTTCTCACGGCTGGAGGGAATGCCCAATACCGACGGATATATAAGGATATACGATGACCAAAACCGTTTTTTGAGCTTGTCCTATCTTGATAGGGAGCAGCGCCAGCTTGCGCCTGCCGCCTATTTTTTAAAGAGAGAATGAGCGTTTGCAAAGAAAGGCACAACTTTATGAGTGAAAATAAATATGCCGTTGCAATGGGAGTCTTCGACGGTCTGCACATCGGTCACAGCGCAGTAATAAAGCAGGCTGTGGCAATGCGGGAAGAGGGACTCATACCGGCGGTGTTCACGTTTTCTATGACAGTCTCTCCCAAAAAAAGCGGAATGATAATCTCGGACGAGACCAAGACCAAGCTGCTTTATGAAATGGGAGTGGAAAAGATATATATGCCCGAGTTCAGCTCCTTTGCGGGAATGGACGGCGAGAGCTTTGTGCGCGAAAAGCTTGTGGGCGAAATGAAGGCGGCGGCTGTCTGCTGCGGCTATGATTTTCGTTTTGGCAAGGGCAGAGCCTGCGGCACCAAAGAGCTTGCGGAGCTGTGCGAAAAATACGGCGTAAAGCTTGCGGTTTTGCCGGAAGTTACGCTGGATGGGGAAGAGGTAAGCTCCAGCAGAGTGCGCACCGCAATTGCGCAGGGCGAGCTGGAAACGGCGGAAAAGCTGCTGGGAAGAAGATTTTCCTTTGAGCTGGAAGTGATGCACGGCAGAAAGCTGGCAAGAAGCCTCGGTTTTCCCACCATCAACCAGAAGTGGGCGGGGGAAAGCATCGTCCCGAAATTCGGTGTCTATGCCGCAAGAGCCTACGTGGACGGCAGGTGCTATCCCGCTGTCACCAACATTGGGGTAAAGCCTACGGTGGCGCAAAACGGCGAGGACGGTGTGCTGGCAGAAACCTACATTGAGGGATATTCCGGCGACCTTTACGGCGAAAAGGTAAAGGTTGAGCTGATAAAATTTGTGAGACCGGAGAGAAAATTCGGCTCAATAGAGCAGCTCAAAGAGCAGATAATGCGGGATGCCGCATTATCCCGTGAAATTTCCAAATAAAAGTGTAAATATTTTAAAAAATATTCAAAGTAGGGTTTACATTTGCGCTCATTTGTGGTACAATAATATGGCTTAGTGACCGTAGCTTAGTTGCGCGGACGATCACCATCCGCTTACTCAGATACAGGTCTTTGCAAAAATATTTTATGAGGTGAAAGAAATGCTGCTGAAAGACGAAAAAACAGCAATCATCGAGTCCAATAAGACTCATGAAAACGACACAGGTTCCCCCGAGGTTCAGATCGCTATTCTCACTAAGAGAATCAATGACCTCACTGAGCATCTTAAGTTCCATAAGAAGGATCACCATTCCCGTCGTGGTCTTCTTAAGATGGTCGGCCGCCGCAGAAACCTGCTTGCTTACCTTCAGAAGAAGGATATCGAGCGTTATCGTGCGGTAGTTGCTAAGCTCGGACTTCGTAAGTAAGTCGCAACACTGTCAGAATGCAGGGCGGACGGCGGTAACGTCGTCTGCCCGAGTTTTGATGTAAGAAGAAAAAATGTCGTGGAAAACGGTGGCTTTAGCAGTGAATCGGGTGGCTGAGAAACTCGGACACCGGATTTATTGCTAAAACCCGATTCCCGACGAAGAAAAAAACGGAGGGATTTCTAATGTTTGAAAATTTCAGAGTTTTTGAAACCGAATTTGCAGGCAAGAAAATCAGCTTTGAAACCGGTTTGATGTGCGCCCTTTCCAGCGCTTCCTGCCTTGTACGTTATGGCGAGACTACCGTTCTCGTCAATGTCACCGCTTCTGCTAAGCCCAGAGAGGGTATCGATTACTTCCCTCTTTCCGTTGACTATGAAGAGAAGCTTTATGCTGTAGGCAGAATCCCCGGATCTTTCCAGCGCCGTGAGGGTAAGCCCTCTGATAAGGCGATTCTTGCTTCCCGCCTTGTAGACAGACCGCTTCGTCCTCTCTTCCCGAAGGATATGAGAAACGACTGTTCTGTTATTATGACCGTTATGTCTGTGGATCCCGATTGTCAGCCTGAAATCGCAGGTATGCTGGGTGCTTCCTTCGCGCTCACTATTTCCGATATTCCCTGGAACGGACCCATCGCAGGCGTAAACGTAGGTCTTGTTGACGGTGAGCTTATTGTCAACCCCGATGAGGCACAGCGCGATGTTTCCCTCATGCAGGTAACTGTTGCAGGTACCGCTGAGAAGGTTATCATGATCGAAGCAGGTGCTAAGGAAGTCGATGACGACACCATGCTTGCAGGTATCATGAAGGGCCACGAAGAGATTAAAAAGATGGTTGCCTTCTTCAACGAAGTTCGTGCAGAGATCGGCAAACCCAAGTTTGAGTTCCAGTCCATGGAAGTTGATCACGACCTGTTTGAAGAAATCAAAGAGTTTGCTATTGACGATGTCAAGTTTGCCCTTGACACAGATGATAAGAACGTACGCGAAGAGCGTCTTGCTCCCATTGTGACCGCTATCCACGAGAAATTCGATGAGGATCCCC
>JAFSHJ010000317.1 GCA_017440425.1 Oscillospiraceae bacterium
AAATTCTCCACGGTGAAGCCTGCAGCTGCAAACTCCTCGATATATCCCTCTTTATTTTTAGCTCTTGCCGGAAGAAGTGGGATAAGCACCTCCGATACACTTCCATCGCTTTCGTTTCTCACTTTTCTCGGCTGCGGGGTGGTGTAGTCATCTCCGGTTATCCGCGCCCACTCTTCGATGGAGTCCACTTTACCCTGATAGCTTTCATCTCTGCGGTAGGATTCTCTAAAGAAAAGCATTGGCGCTCCCTCTTTCAAGGACTTGCAGGCATTCTGCAGATACATTTTTCTGTCGTTATCGGTTATCAGCATATGCAGCCCCATACAATCCAGCGCCGCATCAAATTTTCCGTTGACACTTTCTCTCACCATATCCAACACTTTCACCGTTGCATTGGGATATGCTTTCAGCAGCTCTCTGCTTTTTTCTATGGCTGACGGTGAAATATCCACTCCGTGATAAATGCATCCTAGCTCCGAGAGGATGACTCCGCAAGCTCCCTCTCCGCAGGCATATTCAATTATTGTTTTACCTTTCAGAGAATTTTCTTCCACCCAGGCTTTTAAAGTGTTGTAAAGCACGGCATCCTCCGGCGAATGTCCCCAGCGCTTCACTCCTGCAGCAAAAACTGCCTCGTAACGTTTTTCATATGCCATATAATAGGGCTGCTGCATTGTTTTCCCTCCCAACAGTCAATCCAAGTTGTTATATGGTTATATCATATCGGCAGAATGATGTCAATTTTCTCGCTTCAAAACCCGGTTGGTTGAAACTGTCTCATCGTTTTTTATTGCGGGATAAGCACCTCCGATACACTTCCGTATTTTACGCCGGCTCCTTTTTATCTGCGGAAAGAACCTTTTTTATTTATTGATATCTGCCATATTGGCAATCGAACTTGTTCTGCGAAATTCGGTAGGTGTCAAACCAAATATTTTTTTAAATCGCCTTACAAAGTTAGTATAGTCTGCAAATCCCGACATCTGAGCAATTTCCAGAATCGGACGGTCTGTAAAGCAAAGCAAATTTTTTGCATACGAAAAGCGAATATTATCAAGATAAGAACTAAAACGCATTCCTGTCTCTTTTCGAAACATATAAGAAAAATATGTTGGCGCAAGACCGATGTGTCCCGCAACTGATTCAAGACTGATTTTGTTTTTAAAGTTTTCTGCAATATACAACAACGCACGCTGCACGTATCCCGTAGGCTTGTAGCCGCTTTTATTTAGCATTTTCTCAAGTTTTTTACAAAAGCAGATAAGTAAATGCCTGGCATAACCAATATCCTGCTCATAGGACGACACCAACTCGGACAGCAAACAATAAAGAAGTCTCCTGTCCTCTCCATTTGTCTGCACCAGAGAACAATACGATGCATAAAACATAGGCAAAAATAAGCTTTCATCTCCTTCATCGCACCAAAACATCACATTAAAAATTTCGGCGTCCGCTTCTTTGATCTCGTGTATATTAATAGGCGACAAAAAGAAGACGCTTCCGTCGGAAAAAGCGTAATCATGTCCGTCTATACAACAGACTCCTCTTCCCGAAATAACAAATTCTATTTCAAAAAACTCGTGAATATGTGCAGGCACCGCAGAAGTCAGTATCTTTCTTGAGGCAGCAATAAAGCCATTCGGCATATTTTCTTTTTTTCTTACAAACTGCATAACATCACCTCGTTTTTAGCATTATAACAAACAATCATAACAAAAGCAATATTTTTAAATAAAAAATCCATATAAATCAACATTGAATAGTTATATAATTATGATATCAAACAACCACTATGGAGGATCTTTGCGATGAAAAAAATACATCTGATTGGAAATGCACATATCGATCCCGTTTGGCTTTGGCGTTGGCAGGACGGATACGCCGAGGTTCTTGCCACCTTTCGTTCGGCACTTGACCGCCTCAAGGAGGATCCCGAATTCAAATTCACCAGCGCTTGCGCTGTCTACTATCAGTGGGTTGAAAAAAGTGATCCCGCTATGTTTGAGGAGATCAAGGAACGAGTGCGGGAAGGACGCTGGAATATTACCGGTGGATGGTTCCTTCAGCCCGATTGTAATATTCCCACAGGAGAAAGCTTTGCACGTCATGCGTTGATCTCTCAGCGCTATCTTAAAAAGACCTTTGGTCAAATTGCGAAAACCGGATATAACGTGGATTCCTTTGGACACAATGCATCCTTGCCGAAGATTTTGCGCGGAGGCGGCATGGAAAACTATGTATATATGCGTCCTGATCAGAGTGAAAAGAATCAAAGTTTTGACCTTTTTACATGGGAAAGCGATGACAAAAGCCGCGTAACAGCTTATAGAAATCCGGATTATTACAATATCAATGAAACAAACTTTGAAAGAGTCCATAATGTCACAGATA
Source organism: Oscillospiraceae bacterium (assembly GCA_017440425.1). Classification (GTDB taxonomy): domain Bacteria; phylum Bacillota; class Clostridia; order Oscillospirales; family Ruminococcaceae; genus SIG526. The sequence continues at coordinate 2,392 of JAFSHJ010000317.1, forward strand.
AGACAAAGAACGACTCTGTTCCCCGTATGATATTTGTCGGTGTTGGAAATCACGGCGGCGGTCCCTCTGCACAGTTGCTTGATCTCATCAAACAAACGCAGATTCCCGACTCTTGTTTTGCCACCGTGGACGAATATTTTGACTCAGTAGATAAAAGCAACCTTCCCTCTTTGCAAGAAGAGCTTCAGCACCACGCACGCGGTTGCTACAGTGCCACTTCCTATGTGAAAACAATGAACCGCCGCTGTGAGGAAAACCTCCTTGCTGCAGAGCGATTCTCTTTGCTTGCAAGCAAACTTGCCAATTTTTCCTATCCGCACACAGCGTTGAACCGCGCATGGAAAAACCTTTTATTCAACCAATTCCACGATATTCTTGCAGGCTGTGCCATCGAAAGCGCTTACACAGATGCATCTTACCTTTATGGTGAAACCATGAGCATTACAGAACAAGCCATCCACCACGCATTGACCGCCGTCTGCCAACTTATTGATACCGGTGCAGGCTCGGAACAGGGCAGAAAAAAGGCAGGAAATACCCGTTGGTTGGTTTGGGAGCATGAAAAGCTGGGAACACCGCTGGTTGTCTTCAACCCTCATGCATTTCCCGTTAAGGATACCGTTACCATGCGTCTCTATGCAGACAAAATGACGGATGAGAATGGAAACGAGATTCCCTTCCAGTTGACACGCGGCGAGCAAACCAACGCCAAAAATGATATTTACGTTACTACCTTCCCCGTTGAGATTCCCGCTATGGGATACCGCGTATACCGCGCATTTCTTGATAAGACCCCCGAAAACACCTTCCCCTCTCTCATTGCAGACGACAAAACACTTGAAAACGACTATTTACGCGTTGAGTTTGATACAACCACAGGAGAGATTGCACGCATCTATGATAAAAAAAGAGGTGCTCTCCTTTGCGAAAACGCAATGCGCACTATCCTGACGGATGAAACTGACTGCGACACATGGGCACACAATCAATTTGATCTTGGAGAAGAATGTGCTCAATTCAAGACCGCCGAGATGAAGCTTGTGGAATACGGTCCGGTTTGTGCTACCTTGCGCGTTATTTCCCGCTATAATGACTCCACCATCACACGCTTCTATACTTTGAAATGCAACAGCGAGGAGCTTTTTGTGTTTGGTGAAGCGGAGTTGCGCGAAAAACACCGCGCTCTCAAAATCACCTTCCCTGCACGTGATCAGGTAGAGTGTGAAATTCCTTACGGAACCATAACCCGTCCTCTGGTCAACGGCGAAGAGCCCTTTGGAAAGTGGTTTGCATCAAGTGGTGTGTGCGTTGCAAATAACAACAAGCACGGTTACGACTCAACCAACACCGAGATCCGTATGACTCTTTTACGCAGCGCAATCTACGCCGACCATTATGGCTTTGAAATACGAGACGATCGCTGCAGATTTGCGGAACGTGGTCCGCAAAGCTTCGCATACTCAATTTCCCCCTACACCACTCGCGCAGATGCGCACCGCAAGGCGGCTGTTCTTAACCTACCGCTCAGAGCAATCAACACCTCCTTCCATCACGGTCCGCTTCCTGAAGTTTTTGAAGGCTTTGGCATGAACTCAGACAACATCATTGTCACGGCAATTAAATGCGCCGAAGATCATGATTCGGAAGCAATTATACGTCTTTTGGAGGCGGAAGGCAAGGAAACAGATTTGCAAATGACGCTCCTTGGCAGCGAAATCCATACTACCGTAACACCTAATTCGATAAAAACGGTGGACGAATCCGGAAATGCACTCAACTTTATGGAATGGGAGCTCGAACAATGAAAAAATTTATCGGCGTAGACATTGGCGGCACAAAGATTGCCGTTGTGCGTGGGGATGAGAGCGGAAAGATCGAAGACAAAATCTTTTTTGAAAATAATGCCTCCCCCGAAGCAATGATCGAAAAGATCCTTATGTCTGTAAAACAGCTCGGAACCGCCGATGCCATTGGTGTCAGCTGTGGCGGCCCACTTGACGTCAAGAAGGGCTTGATCCTCTCCCCTCCCAATCTTCCCGGCTGGGATCGCGTTCCAATCGTTTCCATTTTGGAAAAAGCAACGGCAATTCCTACATACTTGCAAAACGATGCCGATGCCTGCGCGCTTGCCGAATGGAAATACGGTGCCGGCCAAGGATGTGAACACATGATTTTCCTGACATTTGGTACGGGTATGGGCGCAGGCTTAATTTTAAATGGAGCACTCTACACCGGCAGCAATGGATACGCCGGAGAGATCGGTCACATCGCTCTGGAGAAGGACGGACCCATAGGCTATGGAAAACACGGCTCTGTCGAGGGCTTTTGTTCGGGCGGCGGTATACGGCAGCTGGCGATCTCATATGCCGAAGAGCGTTTCTCACAAGGCCTGTCGGTATCCTTTTGCCAAAGCCAAAACGAGCTTTCCCTTATCACGGCAAAAACGGTTGCCGATCGTGCCTTTGAGGGGCACAATGATGCCATTGCCGTTTACGAGCATTGCGGCGAGCAACTCGGTCGTGGACTGGCCATTCTCGTTGATCTGTTAAACCCCCAAAAAATTGTGATTGGATCGATCTACGTTCGTGCAAACACACTCTTGCGTGACGCAATGATGCGTACGCTTGCAAAGGAAGCACTCCCCGGTGCGTTTTCCGCATGCGAAATTCTTCCCGCAAAGCTCGGGGAATCTCTTGGAGATGTGGCAGCTATATCGGTTGCCAAGAACGGATATGAAAGGAGAGGACATCATGTATAAGCTTTCTGACTTGTTTATGCGCTATCCCGTTCTGAAAAACTGTCGTGAATCACTTGAAGCTGCGCTTGACGCAATGATCACAACCTATCGTGCAAACAAAAAAATCCTTTTGTGCGGCAACGGAGGAAGTGCTGCCGATTGCGATCACATCGCAGGCGAACTTCTTAAAGGTTTTCTTTCAAAAAGAGAGGTGAATGACCCCTCTCTGCCACAGGATCTGCAGGATGTACTGCAAGGCTCACTCCCTGCAATCTCTCTTCCCTCCATCACTGCAGCAATGACAGCTGCGATTAATGATCTTGATCCTGCATATGCGTACGCACAGCTTCTATACGGATTAGCACAACAAGGCGACCTTCTGATCGCAATTTCCACCTCCGGAAACGCCGAAAATGTTTACCACGCAGCAAGACTTGCAAAGACGCGCGGAATAACGGTGCTCGCTCTGACAGGGCAGACGGGTGGCAAACTTTCATCCATCGCAGATGTTTGTATTTGCGTCCCCGAGGATGAAACCTACAAAATTCAAGAATTACACCTTCCCATTTATCATTCTCTTTGCGCAGCGGTGGAAGAGGAATTTTTTGAATAATACAACACCTAAAAATCTGTTTGTATGCTCGCATCCATTTGGTGTACACACAACAAAGTGCTTTTTGAACTACCTGTCATAAAGCAGCTCCGCCTCTCTTTTTTGTGCTCAACAACAGGTTACATCACGGTATCAAAAAAGCTTGTGTCGTTGTTTCGTTGGGCGGTGGCTTACTGCCGCTGAAAACAAACGGTATGGAATAATAAAGCGACCGGAGATCCCCCCTCCTGCAATACACCTCATTATAACGCAAAGCGGCAGAGAAAACCATCTCTGCCGAAAATTGAAAGGAACTGTGATTTTATGTTGACATTATACAACATTACCGTCGATCTTGTCAAAAATCCTCTTGCCGCCTCGATCAATGGCACAAGATTCTCTTGGAAGCTTGATTCTGACGTTGCCGATACCCATCAGATAAGCTACCGCGCACGCATTCTTGACGGAGAAGGAGCCGTCGTTTACGATTCGGGCTCAGTCATGGCCTCTGACAGCGTTGAGATCTCCTTTAACAATCTGACCCTCTCCCCTGCTACCACATATTGCTTTGCCGTGCAGGTTACCGACAACCACGGCGAGCAGGCAGAAGGCCGCACCTTCTTTTCCACCGAGCTCCCCGCAGAGCTTTGGACTGCAAAATGGATCAAACCCGCAAAGCATTATGAAAGCTGGGCACCCTATATCCGCAAAAAGTTTGAGAGCTCCAAGGGAATTAAATGCGCCACACTCTACGCATCCGGTCTCGGCTGTGCTGAATATTACATCAACGGTCAGAAGATCAGCGACGATTATATCGAGCCTCCCGCAACCAACTATACTGCCGAGGTGCTCTACCGCGTTTATGATGTTACCAAATTTTTAACTGACAAGAACTGCTTCGTGGCTTGGCTTGGCGAAGGCTGGTACTCCCAGAGCCGCGTATGGACCTATGACGGCTTCAAATACGGCGACGTCTGCCTCTGCGCCGAGCTTCATATCACCTATGAGGACGGCACAAGCGAGATCATCGCCACCGATGACACCTGGACCTACAAATACAGCCCCATTGTTCTCAATAACCTCTATGGCGGCGAGACCTACGATACCCGCTTCGAGACCCCCGATTTTGCCGAATATGATGGCGACGAGGAGGATTGGAAGGCCTGCAAATATGACGACATCCCCAAAGGCGAGCTGAGAAAATGCAATATGCCTCCCGTCAAAATCGTCCGTACCATCCCCGCGGTCAACGTTACCAACTGCTCGGGCAAGGACGACGGCGCATGGATCATCGATATGGGTGAGAACTTCGCAGGCTTTGCAGAATTTCACCTGCCTCGCTGCGCAAAAGGCTCACAGTACGTCTTTCGCTTTGCGGAAACCTTAAACGAAGGGGGACACCTCGACCACAGAAGCGTTGGAAGCTTTGCAACGCAATGCATTCAGCAGGACATCTATATCGCCCGCGGAGATACGCAGGGCGAGGTCTACCGTCCCCGCTTTACCTACCACGGCTTCCGCTATATCGAGATTACGGGCTACTTTGATCTCCCCCAATACGGTATGAATCCCGATGTCAGCATCGCCACGGGCTATGCTCTTGCTACCGATCTTCGCGAGACGGGTAGTTTTTCCTGTGATCACAACGACTTGATGCGTTTCCACAAGATCATGAAGAATACCTTCCTCTCCAACTATCACGGATTCCCCGAGGATTGCCCCGCAAGAGAAAAATGCGGTTGGCTCGGTGACGCGCAGGTGGTCTGCAATACGGGTATGATGAACTATGATATGGGCTCGTCCTATGAAAAGTATATGCAGGATATCCGCACCACTCATCAGGTGTGCGGTGTTTGGCAGATGGTCTCGCCCGGCAAGCGCGGATGCGGTGAGGCAACTCCTCTTTGGGGCTGCGCGCAGATCATCATTCCCTACTATATGTACCGTTACCTCGGTGACGAAAGAGTTGTACGTGAACATTTTGACCTGATGGAAGCGTGGGTCGAACATGAAAAAGCAAGAAGCGAGGATCTGCTTATCGACGCAGGTCTCGGCGACTGGGCTCCCTCATGCGGCAATCAGCACAAAAGAAGAATGCCCGTCAAACACTCCTCGTCTATGATGTTCTATGAAATCTGTCTGCGTATGGTCGAGCTAATCGAGGCACTTGATCTCGGAGCTGATAAGGCAGACTATTACCGTCAGCTTGGTGAGCAGATCAAGGAATCGATCATCCGCAATCTCTATGATAAGGAAAAACACAGCTACGGTTATTGGGGCAGCGACGGCGTAGCATTGCAGCTTGGCATCTATCCCGACGGTGACAAGGGCGCCCTACTTGCCGCTCTTGTTGCAATGATCAAGGAGGAAGACTTTGAGCTTCACACCGGCATCTATGCCAACAAATATCTGATTCCCGCTCTTTGTGAGGGTGGCTTTGGCGACATGACCCTTGACGTGCTGTTCACCACCAAGCATCCCAGCTTCCGCACCATGATGGATTATGACGCCACCTCGATCTGGGAATGCTACGATATGCCAAAGATCGTGCCCCGTGAATATCCCGTTGCCTCCTGCAACCACCCGATGCACGGCGGATTTGCATACTTCTACTATGCCCATATCGCAGGCATTACTCCCATCACTCCCGCGTTCTCGCGCTTTGCCGTCAAGCCAGTTCGTTTCGATTCCATCAGCCAAGTGGACGTTACCTACGATTCCCCCTGCGGTAAAATCGGCGTAAAATATCAGCGCAACGGCGATCAATATACCTATGAGATCACCGTCCCCACAAATACGGAGTGTGAATTCACTCCTATCGGCGGCGAGACCGTAACGCTCGGATCCGGAAGTTATTCTTTCTGAATGGCGTACTTACCAAGTGGATAATTGGTCTGCTCGGGAAGTGCGCGGTTGGGATAACGGATTCCGTTACGTTCTGTATAAGTAATGTTTTTCATAATAAATATCCTTTCTTTTAGCTTTTGGCATCAGTATTACAAAAAGGATATTCGGTGGTGATCTTGCACGATGCCACAAGTAGTGGCGTATCATGATAAATCACCGAAAAACAAAAGAAATCCGAAACCATCGCCGATTGGCAATAATTTCGGATTTCTCTCTTTTGGCTCCCCCTGTTGGACTTGAACCAACGACTCCCTGATTAACAGTCAGGTGCTCTACCGACTG
>JAFSHJ010000318.1 GCA_017440425.1 Oscillospiraceae bacterium
CGCCTGTTGCATCCCAGTTTCCCTCTAAAATCACGTTACCACTATTTAGTATAGAGCCTTCACCTACAAACATATAGCTTGCCGTAGATGTCTGTATATTATTTCCATTAGCATCATTTACAGTATCGGGATAACCAGTATTCCAAACCCACGTTCCATTATAGGAAGCTGCCTGATATCTTATTCCAAGCCAGCCTGTCGAATTTCCAAGAGGGCGATTTAATTCTATAATTGCCCAATCGTACATCGTTGATTGTTCATTGTCTGTATCCTCAAAAACTATAAATTCATTTGGAATAACCAAATTAGTGGCAGAACTAGAAATAGGCACAGTTTCTCCGCCATATGGTTGTAAGCTTCCGTTTTTTGCAGGTATTACAGTAACGGAAGAAGCAAGTCCATGAATTTTATCATACAAACAATGTGCTGCTGTACACACTGCAGATGGTCCAATCATAAAACCCGATGCAACATCAACGTTTCCGTCGCTGTATGCAACTCTAAGATACACCGTGCTGCAATACGGTGCTGTTGTTGTTGGGTTCACCCTTATTCTGCTATCATTATCAACCACAGCAGATGGTGTAACGTTACTTGGAAGCTCTACACCATTTGGAAAGTAGCCGGGACTGCAAGCGTAGTCAAGCCCACCGGTATAATCAGTTAGGTCATCAAAAGAATAACCGGTAGCTTCTCTTGTTTCAAGGTTAAAGTTAATATAATCGCTGTTTGCAAGGTTGTCATCTGCTTGTGCACAAACTGCAGATGGGAAAAATTGAAATACCATTACAAAAGTTAATAATACTGATAAAATTTTAACCTTACGTTTCATATTCCATATACTCCTTTCACTTTGTTACTACAAGGATACCTTTATAATTCCTAAATCAACAAAAAAATTGTATCTAAACTCTCAATACAAACTTTTAATTAAAGCACACAAGCCAATTTGAGAATAATGTAACCTGTGCGCCAGCTCAAATAATTTTGAGCTGTCCTCGCCATAATTCGGGAGCGCCATTAAATTGTTTTTTTCGCATATTTAATTGATTATATCCTAAACAACACACAGCAGTTCCCCCTTTTTAACAGTTGATTTACTATAGCTTGTAATTATTATACCATATTTATCGTAAAAGTGCAATATGTTTCAACTTTAAAATAAAATTTTGTGGAAAACTTAATAAAGCGCATCCGGTTTTGATCAACGGTTAAAACAGCGCCCCTGAATAATATCCTGCTCATCAAGATAGCGTTTCAGGCTGTTGAGCACGCGGTGCTTGTCGGCGCTCCACAGCGGCGCAATAAGGGTGCGCTTGTCGCCGTCCCCCGTCAGGCGGTGTATCACAATTTCGGGCGGCAGCCGCTCAATGCATCTGCCGAGAATGTGAAAATATTCCTCCATAGTAAGGGGTGTGTAGTCCATTTGTGCAAGTGCCGTGCCTTTCAGCACGTGGAGAAGCTGCAGCTTTATGCCCTGCACATTGTGGGAGGAGACAAAATCTATCGTGCGCAGAATATCCTCTTCGCTCTCTCCCGGCAGACCGATAATGACGTGGACTATAACTTCAATATTGTGGGAGCGAAGCAACTCCACCGCCTTTGTGAACACGCTGTTGGGATAGCAGCGGTTTATCAGCTTGGCGGTGCTTTCGTTGGAAGTCTGCAGACCAAGCTCCACAAAAACGGGTTTGATGCGGTTCAGCTCGCCGAGGAGAGCGGAATTTTCCTCGTTGATGCAGTCGGGACGGGTGGCAACCGAGAGAGCGACCACGTCGGGCTCCTCCATTGCGGCAGAAAAGAGGGTGCGGAGCTTATCCGTGGGGGCATAGGTGTTGGTGTAGGACTGGAAATAGCAGATGTAGCCGCAATCGTCGGGCACTTTGGCGGCAACACGCTTTTTTGCGGCGGCAAGCTGCTTTTTAATGTCGTCACCGCTCTCGGCAAAATCTCCCGAGCCGTGGACAGAGCAAAAAATACAGCCGCCAACACCTGCCGTGCCGTCACGGTTGGGGCAGGTGAAGCCCGCATCCACCGCCAGCTTATACACCTTTTTGCCGAATTTTTCTTTCAAATATCCGTTTAAAGAGCGGTATCTTTCCATAACAGTCTCCGTCTGCGTTTTTTATAATTTTAGCACATTTGCGCCGCTTTGACAAACCCAAAGCAAAAAACCTCCCGCATCTGTGAAGACACGGGAGAATGGGAGCAGAGTTAAAGTCTTGCCATCTTTGCGCGGAGGAAATCCGCAGCCATGGAGATATCCTTTGCGGGGTCGTCGCCGCATTCACGCTCAATGGTGAGGAAGCCGCGGTAGCCGATATCCTTGAGTGCTGCAAGATATTCATCGAAGGGAACGCCACCCTGACCGAGAGGCAGCTCAAGATAGGGAGCCTCTTCGCCGTGGAGCATTATGCCGTCTTTTGCGTGGGTGTGGACGATGTATTCACGGAGCTCGTAAACAGCCTTGACGGGGTCATCGTCGGAGCACATGACAAGGTTTGCGGGGTCGAGGTTTACACGCACGCCCTTTGCACCCAGGCTGTCGAGAAATTCACGGAGCACGGCAGCGGGCTCAGGACCTGTTTCAACCGCAAAATAAGCACCGATGCTGTCGCCGTAGTCTGCAAGCTCCTTGCAGGCTTTCCACATTGCCTCGTATTCGGGAGCGTTTTTGTCGGTGGGGATGACGCCGATGTGGGTGGTGACGATGTTTGTCTCAAGGTCTTTTGCCATATCGAGGATACGCTTGGATTTCTCAACCTTCCAGCCGTTTTCCTCGGGGAGCATAAAGCCGTGACCTCCAAGGTCACCGCAGAGTGCGGAAACAACAAGACCGTAGGATTTGATATAATCCAAAAACTCACGGCGCTTTTCTGCAGTCATCTCTTCGGGAGACATTTCGCCGTAGGTGGTGTAAACCTGAAAACCCTCTGCACCGATCTCTTTTGCTTTGATAACGGCGGTGCGGATATCTGTATTAAAAGAATCGAGAATAGCGCCAATTTTAAAAAGGCTCATAAAACAACCTCCAAACACAAAGTTATTATGTTTTATTCTAACATCTAATTTGTGCAATGTCAATATAGAGTGCCGCAGAGTTTTATTTGTATCAATAAATTTGCACAAGATGTGATAAAAGGTATTTTAATTTGGAGCAAAATGTTGTAAAATAAGAAAAAGGCTGTTTTAAAAGTTAAAACTGCGCATAATTATAAAATAACCCTACAGGTTCCGCCGTGCAAGGACGGCAGAAAGGTAAGGATCATAATGAGTCAAAGCAAGTTTTCTACCGTTGGAAAAAAGATATTGGATGTTGTGCTGCAAATTTTCTTCTGGCTGTTTTTGGCGGTGCAGGTGTTCTCACTGGGAATTCTGTTCAGCAAGATGAAAGAGGGAGTAGATATCTTCCCGTGGGGTGAAGGTCTCGGCGAAGATATGTACGTTTTGCTGATATATTGGTTTGGCGTTTTGCTCACCACCGTGCTGCTCTATATTTTTGACAGCATCGGTCCCTGCATAATCTCAAGGCTCTCCTATATAGTTATGTTCGTCATCCCATTTGTCTATCCCTTCATCGGCGCACCCGCCTTCTTCTATGAGACCATAACCGTAGACCTCTACACAAAGGTGATCAGCTGGATGGTAATCGCCTCCTTCGTGCTGATGTTTATCGACCTTGTGAGATATTTCATCGAGATCTTCGGGCTGATAAAGAGAAACAAATAACAAAACAAGATCCGGTTTGAAGAACTTCCAAACCGGATAATTTTTTGCTTATTTATCGGAGATATAGTCATCCACCTGCGACAGATTGCAGAGGTTATAGCAATAGGTTTTGCCCTGCTTGCTGCTGTCGCAGAGGAAGATGTGTTTGCGGCTCTGTTCCAGCATAATGCGGCGGATGTTGGTCTCTTCCGAGGAGGCGTCGGTTATTCTGCCGTCTTCCGAGATGCCGAGGCTGGAGAAAAAGAAGATGTCAGCATTGAAATGGCGAATAAACTCGGCGGCAAAATCTCCGATATATGCCAGCGAGTTGTGCAGCATCAAGCCGCCGGTGCAGTAGACATTGTGCTTCAAACTCCGCAGATTTTGAGAGGTCTTCAGTCCGTTGGTTATTATCGTAAGGTTCTGAAACCGCTCAAAATGGGGAATGAGATACATTGCCGTGGAGGAGGCATCCAAAAATATCACCTGTCCGTCGCAGAGATGCTGGGCAGCCTTTGCAGCAATAATGCGTTTGGACTGTGTGTTTTGCTGCTCACGCAAAAACAGCGGAACTTCGCGGTTGGCACCGTCGGTCAAAACAGCACCGCCGTGAATGCGGGATATGAATCCGCGGCGTTCCAATTCGTTCAGATCGCGGCGCACGGTGGCTTCGCTGACATACAGCTGTTGGGCAAGGTGTTTTACGGTGGCTGTCTGCGTGCGGCGGAGAATGGTGAGTATCTGTTCAAGACGTTCCGGTTCAAACATGGCTGTGCTTCCTGTTCATATAGTGATTGAATGTGATTGAATGTGCTTGATTTTTGCAAGATTTTGCAAGTTTGTCGGCGGCTATTGCGTTAAAACGCAGAAAAGTATATAATCAATATAGCATATCGATCAAAAACTTGCAAGCTGTTATCAACTGAAAATTACTATAAAGGGAGAAAGATTATGAACAGACCTATGTTGGCGCCTTCGATGATGTGTGTATCCGAATGGAGAGGTGCAGAAAAAACTTTGGATCAGCTGGAGGAGGGCAAAATCGAACTGCTCCACGTTGACGTTATGGATGGCATTTTTGTGCCCAACCTGATGATCGGCACAGAGAGCACCAAAAATTTGAGAAAAGCAAGCCGCATTCCGTTGGATATACATCTTATGATAGACCGCCCCGAGGACAAGCTGGATTGGTTCGACATTCAGCCGGGAGAGTTTGTTTCGGTGCACGTTGAGACCACCAGACACCTGCAGAGAGTGCTGGCAAAAATACGCTCCTACGGCGCAAAGCCAATGGCAGCCCTCAACCCTGCAACACCTCTCTGCATGATAGA
>JAFSHJ010000319.1 GCA_017440425.1 Oscillospiraceae bacterium
CTGGGGAACCTGCACCCTTCGCACATGGCTGAACGAGGAGTTTTATAACGAGGCATTTTCGGATGCTGAAAAGGCAATGGTGCCCACAGTGACCGTTGTTGCAGAGAGAAGCCCCTATCCCTCAAACACAGCAAACCCCGGAGAGAACACAGAGGATAAGGTCTTTATACTGAACGTTCAGGAAGCTGAATCATATTTGAGCTCCAACAAAGCAAGAAAGAGCCTCTGCACAGAATACACAAAGGCAAAAGGCAACTTTGTGGATGACAACGGCTATGGCTGGTGGTGGCTGAGAACCAACGGACGCGATAAGAAACTGGCAACCTACGTTTATGAGCACGGAAAAGTTGCTTATCTCGGCAACTGGGTAAACGCAACAGAGACAGGCGTACGTCCCGTTATCTGGATCGATCTGAATGCCTGATCTTATATAATAATACAGTATGAAAATTTTAAGGGAAGAAACCGAATCACAGGGTTTCTTCCCTTAAGTGCGTTTGAAGAAGAGCCGGTTTGAAAAACGGGAAATGTGTGGTATAATATTTGCATAGAAGGCAAACCGAAAGACAAAGAGAAAAAAGAGGAACGGTATGAATATTGCATTTGATGAAAAGCAGCTTGAGAGCGCTGCTGCGGAAACGGTTGAGCTGATAGAGCAGCTGTGCGGTGTTCCGGCACCTTCGAACATGGAGAGAAACCGTGCGGAATTCTGCCGTGACTGGTTTGAGAAAAACGGTGCGCAGGGAGTTTATATCGACAGCGCAGACAATGTGATATATCCCGTGAACTGTGACGGCAGAGAGGATATCGTTGTGTTTATGGCACACACCGATACGGTTTTCCCCGATACCGAACCTATGAAATTTGTCAACGACGGAACATATCTCCATTCTCCGGGCGTGGGGGACGACACCGCCTGCCTTGCAATAATGATGACGGTGGTGAAACAGCTGATAAAGCAGGGGGCAACACCGAAGCGCGGAATTATTTTTGCGGCAAATTCCGGTGAAGAAGGACTTGGAAATCTGCGCGGGATCAGACAGATAATGGCAGATTATGCAGGCAGAATAAGCGAAGTGTATACCTTTGACGGTCAGTATAATGCCATAGTGAACAAATGCGTGGGCTCCCACAGATATAAAGTAACTGCAGAGACAGAGGGAGGACACTCCTTCAACGCATTCGGCAACGCAAATGCCATCTGCGAGCTGAGCAAGCTCATCTGCCGCCTTTGCAGCTGCGAGGTGCCTCACGTCGGCAACAGCAAGACCACATACAACGTGGGTGTCATCAACGGCGGAACGTCTGTCAATACCATTGCCCAAAGCGCAGAGATGCTCTATGAATACCGCTCCGACTCCGCAGAATGCATCGGCAGGATGCAGCAGTTTTTTGAGGAAGCGGTGGCGGCGGCAAAAGCGGAGGGCAAGGCTGCATTTGAGGTGGAGGTCCTGGGCATCCGTCCCTGCGGCGGTGACGTGGATGAGAAGCAGCTTGCGGAAATGTCCCGAAAGGTGATCGATATCTGTGAGAAGCATTCCGGTGTGACCTGCGAGATCAATTCCGGCTCCACCGATTGCAACATCCCCATGTCTTTGGGCGTGCCGGCTGTCTGCGTGGGACTTTATCTCGGCGGCGGTGAGCACACAAGAGAGGAAAAGGTGCTTATCGGCTCCATTCCCGTGGGACTGAAAATTGCCGCAGAGCTCATTGGCAGCTATATGTGACTTTGCCGGCAATAAATTTATCGGATAATTGTGTTTAAGGTGCCTCGCAATAATGCGGGGCACTTATGTTTTGTAAAATAAACGGTAAAAAGCCTCTTGCCCCACAATTTGGAAGTTCTCTCGTAAGAGAGTCCTTTTCTTTTTCAAAGCCGCAAACAAGCCTCTCACTTTTGAAAAGGCGTCACAACTGCGAAATCAGGCAGCATTATATATGAGAAAGCAAAAGAATGCAAAATGGTTTTGTATATTTATCTTTTATCTGCTGACAAATCTGTGTTTGTGTGGTATACTTAATAAGATAATAAGCAAATAATGCAAACTACCCGACTATACATTATATATCTGTGAAAACGGAGGAATGTGAAATGAGAAAGAGCTATACCGTTAAAAAAGTAAACTTTGCAGAAGTGGATAAAGAGGGCTTTTGGGAGAATATCCCCGCTGCAGAGCTCAGCGAGAGACCCTGGAAAGAATATGAATATCATCCCGAAGTGAATGCCAAACTGGTTATGAGCGAAAAAGGCTTCCACCTGCTCATGGTCGCCAAAGAGACTTTTTTGCGCACACAAATGGATAAACTTAACGACGCTGTCTGCACCGACAGCTGCATGGAGTTTTTCTTCATCCCCGCTCCCGAGAAGAACAAAAGCTATATCAACATCGAGATGAACGCCAAGGGCGTATATCACATCGGAATGGGAGAGGAAAGAAGCAACCGCTGGTTTCCGGATGTAAAACTCAACGATATGATGAACATCAAAGCGGGAACAGCCTCCGGAGACTTTGAGTGCAGCGAAAAAGAGCAGCTTTGGTGGGTGAGATACGACCTGCCCTTTGAATATATCAACGAAGTTTTCGGCGAGGACGAATATCCCTCCGGCAAGGTCATGCGCGGCAACTTCTATAAGTGCGGCGACCACACGGGACATCCCCACTATGCGGTTTGGAGCAACATAGAGCTGCCCCATCCGGATTACCATTGTCCCGAGCTTTTCGGCGAGCTGGTCATTGAATAATAACGGCTGCAAACGCACAACAATTTACAATCTGTTTTTATTTTGCAATGCGTTTGGAATTATAATAAAAAAGAATCAAACCTTGAAATTATAAAATTTGGGAAGTGAACAAGTTATGAGATTTGCTCTTGCGGCATTGCTTTGCAAGGCAGTTACGCTGGCAGGAAAAATTTTGGGCGGCGGCACCGATATGCCGGGACGTCTGGCGCTTAAAATATATCCCCACGCAATGAAAAAACTGAAGTTTAAAGGCAAGATAATCGCAGTCACGGGCTCCAACGGCAAAACCACCACCTCCAATATGATAGCTCACGTGCTGCGCAAAAATAATTATAAAGTTATCAACAATGCGCTGGGTTCCAACCTCACCAGCGGAATCGCATCAGTTTTGCTGAATGCGGCAAGCCTTTCCGGCTTTGTGGATGCGGATTATGTTGTGCTGGAAGTGGACGAGTGCTATTCCCGCTTTGTTTTTGAAGACGTGCCTGTAGATTGTTATCTGGTGCTCAACCTGCTCCGAGATCAGGTGGTGCGCAACGGCAACCCCGACCTTGTTTTTGAAAAAATCGCCGAAGCCATCTCCAAGCGCCCCGATATGACACTTGTGCTCAACGGCAACGATCCAATCAGCCAAAAGCTCAGCGAGCTTGGCAACAAAACCGTTTATTACGCAATGGACCGCACACCCCGTTCCACAGACAGCTGTGTCAGCGGTATCCACGATTGCAAGATCTGCCCCAAGTGCTTCTCCGAAATGGAATACGATTTCTATCACTATAACCATCTTGGCAAATTCCATTGCTCCAACTGTGACTATCGCTCTGCCGATCCCGACTTCTTCGGCACCGCCGTGGATTTTGAAAACAAAACGCTGGTCATCAACGACCATCCCGTTCAGAGCTCCTTCATCACCACCTTTAATATGTTCAACACCATCGCCGCTGCTGCGGTTTGCTGCACGGTCGGTCTCGGTATGAACGAGTTTGCATATGCTGTGACAAGCTTTACGACCCTGAAAGACCGTCAGGAATCCTTTGACTTTGAGGGCAGAAACACCACACTTATGATGACGAAACAGAATGCCGCTTCGCTGGATC
>JAFSHJ010000320.1 GCA_017440425.1 Oscillospiraceae bacterium
CTTTTCTATGAAAAGAATATGATCCAGGACGACTACAACGCAATGGCAAACTATATTCTCGATTTTACCGAGAAATACAATATGTCCTTCCCCGGCTGGGAACCCGAGCGTATGGCCAAGCTGGATGAGCTTTTCAAGGCTTATGAGGGCGTTGACCACGAAAAGCTTTGGGCAAACCTCAAGTATTTCCTCGAGGCCATTATGCCCACCTGCCGTGAATGCAACATCAAAATGGCTATCCATATGGACGATCCCCCCTGGGATATCTTCGGACTTCCCAGACTGCTTGTCAACGAAGAGAACATCGACCGCTTCCTGAAGATGGTCGACGATGAATACAACTGTCTCACCCTTTGCTCCGGAAGCCTCAATGCCAACCCCGACAACAATGTTGCCGATATCATCCGCAAGCACTGCGACAGAATTGCTTTTGCTCACGTCAGAAACGTAAAACACTTCCCCAACGGAGACTTCTCCGAGGCAAGCCACAGAGACTGCGACGGCGACACAGGAATCCTGGAGATCCTCAAGGCTTACCACGATTGCGGCTTCGACGGATACATCCGCCCCGACCACGGCAGACATCTTTGGGGAGAAACTGCAGGAAATGTTCGTCCGGGCTATGGACTTTATGACCGTGCTCTTGGTATAATGTATATGCTCGGTGTTTGGGACAGCCTCGAAAGATACGACAAGGAATAAGGAGAGATAATTATGATCCAGCTTCCCATAAACATTGATTACAGCGGCAAGGTAGTTGTTGTCACCGGTGCCGGCGGAGTTATCTGCAGCACAATGGTGAGAGCCTTTGCACAGTCCGGCGCAAAGGTTGCGGCACTTGACCTCAATGAAGAATCTGTTAAAAAGCTTGCCGATGAGCTCACCGCAGAAGGCTATATCTGCAAAGGCTACAAGGCAAACGTGCTCGACCCCGAAGCTCTTGAAGAGGTTCATCAGGCGGTTGTTAACGACCTTGGCAAATGCGATATTCTTGTAAACGGTGCAGGCGGAAACAATCCCCGTGCAACCACCGACAACGAATATCATCACGAGGCCAAGGAAGGCGGCAAATCCTTCTTTGATCTTCAGGCAGACGGTGTTGACTTTGTTTTCAAGCTCAACTTCCAGGGAACTCTGCTTCCCACTCAGGTGTTTGCAAAGGATATGGTGGAGAAGAATGCAGGCTGCATCCTCAACATCTCCTCTATGAACGCATACACTCCCCTCACAAAGATACCTGCATATTCCGCTGCAAAGGCAGGCATCTCCAACTTCACCCAGTGGCTGGCAACTCACTTTGCGGGCACAGGCATCCGCTGCAACGCTATTGCTCCCGGTTTCCTTGTCTCCAACCAGAACTACAAGCTTCTGTTCAACGATGACGGAACTCCCACCGCAAGAAGCGCCAAGATCCTGAACGGAACACCTATGGGCAGATACGTGGATGCATCCGAGCTGCTTGGCGGAACACTCTTCCTTTGTGACGATAGATCCGCCTCGGCCATCACCGGCGTAGTTCTTCCCATCGACTGCGGCTTCGCAGCTTATTCCGGCGTTTGATATTATTTTTATATAAAGAAAAATAACACAAAAATTTATTCCTATGGAGGAGAAAAAAATGAAAAGAGTAGTTACATTTGGTGAGCTTATGCTCCGTCTTGCACCCAACGGATATTACAGATTCTTCCAGAACGACCAGATGCAGGCAACATTTGGCGGCGGCGAAGCTAACGTTGCAGTATCCCTTGCAAACTACGGTCTGGACAGCGTTTATGTTACCAAGCTGCCCAAACACGCAATCGGTCAGGCTGCTGTTGATTCTCTCCGTTATTTCGGCATCGACACATCCAAGATCGTTCGCGGCGGCGACAGAGTAGGCATCTACTTCCTTGAAAAGGGCGCATCCCAGAGAGGCAGCGTCTGCATCTATGACCGTGCACACTCTGCAATTCAGGAAGCAAGCAAATCCGATTTTGACTGGGACAGCATTTTTGAGGGTGCTGACTGGTTCCACTTCACCGGAATCACTCCGGCTCTGGGCGCAAACCTCGTTGAGATCTGCGAAGAGGCCTGCAAAGCTGCAAAAGCTCACGGCGTAAAGATCTCCTGCGACCTCAACTACCGCGGTAAGCTTTGGACAAGAGCCGAAGCAAGAGAAGCTATGACCAAGCTCTGCCAGTATGTTGACGTTTGCATCTCCAACGAAGAGGATGCAAAGGACGTATTCGGCATTGAAGCTGAGAACACCGATATCTACGGCGGCAAGCTCAACCACGAAGGCTACAAATCCGTTGCAAAGCAGCTTGTTGACAAGTTTGGCTTTGAGAAGGTTGCCATCACTCTCCGTTCTTCCATCTCCGCCAACGACAACGACTGGGCAGGCATGCTCTTCGACGGCGAGAACTACTGCTTCTCCAAGTCCTATCACCTGCACATTGTTGACCGCGTAGGCGGCGGCGACAGCTTTGGCGGCGGACTCATCTATTCTCTCCTCTCCGGCAAAGATACTCAGGCTGCAATTGAGTTTGCAGTTGCTGCATCTGCTCTCAAGCACTCCGTTGAGGGTGACTACAACCGTGTAAGCGTTGCAGAAGTTGAAAAACTTGCAGGCGGCGACGGCTCCGGCAGAGTTCAGAGATAACTTCAACCTATAAATAACACTAAAATAACCCCTCCAAGTTCTCGACTTGGAGGGGTTTTGTTCAATACACAATTTAAATTCAGGTTAACCTCTCTTGCGCATCTGTTCCAGCTGCATTTGTGTAAGCAGTGAAATATTCCCTTTGTCCATCCAATAAATTTCCCCCATTTGGCTAACGGTTTCTCTCCACACAAAAACAGCACTTTCATCTGCCATAAGACATATTGGATGTTCCATAGAGACCTGCTGCAATGCCTTCAGCAAATTTTCATTTTCAAATGGATAATGCGCTTTAATTGTGATGTTCATAAATTCCAACCCATCGTAAGGTATAGGCGATTCATATATATCAACCACAGAACCACCCATATTCATAGCCCCTGCGCTCACGCCCAATATTACAGCGCTGCTTTGACGAATCTCATTAAGCAACCCTTTTTCACGCATCAGTTTAAATTGACGCGTTGCATTCCCTCCCATAAGAAAAATGCATGAAGCATCACAGATCAAATTTGCTGCATCACTCGCTTTTGTCCGATCATCGATCACAAAATATTTATCGAAAGGCATATCTTTCTCTACAAACATTTTGTGCATACCATATGCGTCAGCATCGTTTTGTGCGTAATTATCAGGGTTACTGCTTACAAACACAAGACTCTTCCGAACATTCAGTTCACGCCTAAGCACATTTGCAATATCATCTGTAAAACAGCGTGTTGGAAATCCACTGAAAAATCCCAGCAATTTAGCATTCATAATTCTTCTATTCTCACTTTTCTTTCATTGCTTAACTTCTTGTTTGCCGAACAAATTATAGCATATTTTCAAACAAAAATCCATACAAAGAATGGTTACCACAAAACCACACACAGAAATTGACTGTTATTCATTTGCGCAGTCCACTTTTATAAATAAAGACTTAAAAAATAAACTAAACTTATCATCAAGTTCTGTTACGGTAAAATAAAAATATCAGGCTCCCTGTTGGGAACCTGATTTTTTTGTCTATGGGCTACAAAAAAGATATTTTTGCTGTCTGCGGATGAATTCGAACTCTCACC
>JAFSHJ010000321.1 GCA_017440425.1 Oscillospiraceae bacterium
CCCTTCGCGGCGGTTTGGCGGGCCTGGGGGAGGTGCATACAAAAAAGAAAGCACCCTTCTTTCGAAAGGTGCCTTGTATGTAGCTTTTGTTATTTCTGTTTTTTCTGGGGAATGAGGAAGATAAAAACAAGGGAGCTGATGAGCAGCAGATAGGGATAGAAAAGATAGGGGATTATCTGGAAGGCAGAGAGACTGTAGCCGAGCTCGTTTGCAGCGGAGAGGGCAACCAGCATCTGTGCACCGTAGGGGATAATGCCCTGGAAGATGCAGGAGAAAGTATCCAGAATGGATGCGGATTTGCGGGGAGAGATGCCGTAGTTATCGGACATCTCCTTGGCGATGGGGTTGGCCATAACAATGGCAACGGTGTTGTTGGCGGTGGCAATATCCATAGCACCAACCAACAGACCCATACCAAGCTGGCCTCCGCGGGTTCCCTTGAATATGCGCTTAATGTGGTAGAGAAGCGCATCGAAACCGCCGTAGACCCTGATGAGAGCGCAGAGAGCGGAAACAAGAACGGCAACGATGGTGGTCTCGAACATACCTGCGGCGCCGCTGCCCATGTTGGCAAGCAGCTCTGTGGCTTTGAGACCGCCGGTGGCAAGCATGATGACGGAGCCGGAAACAATGCCGATACCAAGAACCACGAACACGTTTATGCCAACAATGCCGCCGAGAAGAACCAGCAGATAGGGAATAATGAGCAAGAGATCGTATTCCTTGTCAATGCTGCCGCTGATATCCTGGTTGAGAGAGAGGATAATGATGAGAACGATGGAGATGATGGCTGCAGGGAGAGCAATGCCGAAGTTTTCGCGGAATTTATCCTTCATCTTACAGCCCTGACCGTTGCATGCGGCAATGGTGGTGTCGGAGATAAAGGAGAGGTTGTCGCCGAACATTGCGCCGCCGATAACAGAAGCTACCGAGAGAGGCAGCGAGAAACCGGAAACAGCTGAAACTGATACGGCAATGGGAGTTATGAGGGTGATGGTGCCAACGGAAGTTCCCATTGCGAGGGAGACGAAGCAGCTTACAACAAACAAAACCGCCACCGCAAATCTGGGCGGAATAATGGAGAGCAGAAAATATGCCACGCTGTCTGCGCTGCTTCTGCCCACAACGCCGACAAACATACCGGCAAGCATAAAGATAAGTATCATTGTGATGATGTTTTTGTCACCGACTCCATGAGCCATAACCTCCAGCTTGTCGTCAAGCTTGAGTTTGGGATTCTGCAGGCAGGCAACCACCAGCGCAGCAATAAAAGCCACAACAATGGGAATGTTGTAAAATCCCATGGGGATGAGCAGTGCGTATTCGAAAATGAGTCCCAGACCCAGATACATCAGCAGGAAAAAGCCAATGGGTAAAAGCGCCTTGAAATTTCCTTTGTTCATTTTTTAAACCTCCAACAAAAACAATACCTGAATCTAATTATATATTATATTTGCAGAAAGCGCAAGGAGAAAGAGCGCTGTAATTGATTTTTGCCGAAGAAAGATATATAATGTAGAAGATAAAACGGAAAAACGGGGTCGAACCGATGATACAGGATCTTCATTCACATACATATTATTCATTTTGCGGCAGAGATGAGCCGACTGTGGTGGTCGATGCGGCAATTGCAGGCGGAATTGCGCAGCTTGGTTTCACCGACCACAACTACGGCGTGGGCATTGCGGATATAAACACCTTCAACGAAGGGCACATCCAAAGCTATGGCGGAGCCCTGAAACGCTATTTTGACCACATAACCGCCGTAAAACAGCTGTATAAAGGCAGAATAGAGATACTGCGCGGAATTGAGATTTGCACCCTTGCTCTGGGAAACTACGCACTTCCTCAAAATGAGGATATCTCCTTTTTCGACTATTGCATCATCGAAAACCTGGGTGACCCACGGTCGGTCATGGCCGGTGACGTGTTTGCTTTTGCAAAACGCTGCGGCTGCAAGGCGGGCATTGCCCACACCGATCTGTTTGCGTTTATCGAAGCAAACGGTCTTGATGCGAAGGACTATTTCTCGCAAATGGCAGAGCAGGGCATCTTTTGGGAGATGAACGTCAACTGCGATTCCACCCACGGTTACCGTGAACACACCTACGTGGAACACTTTTTTGCCGATAAACGACAGCAGGAGATCGTGCTGAATGCGGGAGTTGAGGTCGGCATCGGTTTTGACGGGCACAAGGCAGAGGATTACCGCGGCGACAGGATCACATATTACTGCCGCAAGCTGGAACAGCTTGGGATAAAACAGCCCTTTGCATCAAAATAATTTGACTTAACCGCATGAATATAAAGGAAAAACACCGACTGAGATAGCTTCCAATAAGATAGTTATACAGTAGTGCGACAACAAAAGAGTGATGCTTGGTTTAGATAACCAAGCATCACTCTTTTTGTTGTACTTATGCCTAAAGTCATATTAAGCGTACGATGGAACCAAAATTTGTCAATGATTTTCAGGCTTACTGCGTCAAATGATTTTGGTATACTTCCAACATTTCCGTGGCAATCCAACCGTTTGAAAATTCTTCATAGGTTGCGCCCTCGCGCAGATTGTACTCGTTCACCGAATAGAAGTTGAACGGGCCAAAGTAATCCCAGCCGCACCAGTTGAGGCCATTGGCATTAGTGGCATCCAACAGATCATTCAGATACTCCAAGGTAAGACCATAGTCTGCAGCGGTAGTCACACCAAACTCCTGCAGCATAATTGCCTCACCGGTTTCCTCAGAAAAGGCCTTGTACTGCGCAAATTTGTCATGGATATATGCACCATCTACAACCCGAAAGAGAATATTGCC
>JAFSHJ010000322.1 GCA_017440425.1 Oscillospiraceae bacterium
ATGCACCTGTCAGCGCCGTAACCGCCCCTGATACAAGATTTTTCCATTGTAATATAAAGACCCTAAACCTCCTGCCTGCAGTATTGTATGCCCAAAATGCACACCGAGAAGGTGTATATGAGACCATCCTCTACCGTGAGGGCGGAAGAGTCACCGAGTGTTCGCACTCCAACGTTCACATTATCACCAAGGAAGGCGTTTTCAAAACCGCTCCCACCGATAACCTTATCCTTCCCGGAATTGCCAGAGCCCATCTCATAACCGCATGCCGCGAACTCGGCATCGCCGTTGACGAGACCCCATTCTCTCTCGATGAAATGATGGATGCCGCCGAGGTCATCATCTCCTCTTCCACCGGTCCAATAAAAATTTGTACCGGCATTGACGGTAAACCTGTCGGCGGCGGTGCCCCCGAAATTGTCGCCAAACTCCGCGACTTTGTCATCAACGATTTTTACGAAAAAACCGATATATAAACAAAAAGAGCCAATGCAAACTGCATTGACTCTTTCTTTTTAATTAAACTAAACTCAGAAAACGATGACTCTGATCACGTTTTCAACCTTCTTCAGGTCTTCAATAATCTTATCAGAAACAGCTTCTGCCACATCGATAAGGGTATATGCGTAATCCTTCTTGGACTTGTTGGTGAGGTTTTCGATGTTAAGACCGTCTTCTGCGATAACAGCGGAGATCTTGGTGATAACAGCGGGTTTGTTATAGTGGATAACACCGATTCTTGCCACACCGGAACGCTCCATGGAGAGATTGGGCATGTTAACGGAGTTTTTAATGTTGCCGTTTTCAAGGAAATCTGCAACCTGCTTAACTGCCATGTGTGCACAGTTCTCTTCGGATTCGGGAGTGGATGCACCGAGGTGCGGAATTGCTGTAATTCCGTCAACGCCAAGCATATCGTCACTGGGGAAGTCGGTTACATAGGAAGCCATCTTGCCGGATTTGATAGCATCGATAACATCTGCGGAAACGACCAGCTCGCCGCGGGAGAAGTTGAGCAGTCTTACGCCATCCTTCATCTGTGCGATGGTCTCTGCATTGATGGAGCCCTTTGTATCGGGAGTTGCGGGAATGTGCATTGTGATGTAATCGCAGTTTTCATATATCTCTTTGAGGCTGTGTGCGTGGTGGATAACACGGGAGAGCTCCCATGCGTTATCAACGGAAAGGTAGGGGTCGTAGCCGTAAACTTCCATGCCGAAGTGACGTGCAAGGTTTGCAACCAGAACACCGATCGCACCCAGACCGATCACGCCCAGCTTTTTGCCCATGAGCTCGGGACCCACAAACTGACCCTTGCCTTTTTCAACCAGCTTGGAAACCTCATCGCCGCTGCCTTTGAGCCCCTGGACCCATTCCATAGCAGCACCCACTTTACGGGAGCCGATGAGGAGACCAAGGATAACGAGCTCTTTAACTGCGTTGGCATTTGCGCCGGGAGTGTTGAAAACAACTATACCCTGCTGGCTGCAGCGGTCGATGGGAATGTTGTTTACGCCTGCGCCTGCTCTTGCAATAGCTTTGAGGCTGGGTTCAAACTCCGCCTCGTGGAGGGATGCGGAGCGGACAAGGATGGCATCTGGATTTTCAATGGTATCTGCGCAGGTATACTTGCTGCTGTCCAGCAGAGCAAGACCGGTGGCAGAAATTTTATTCACGGTTTTAATGTTATACATTTTTCTTTGCCCCTATCAGTTGTTCTTTTCGAAATCTTTCATAAAGTCGATGAGCTTTTCTACGCCTTCAACCGGCATTGCGTTGTAGATGGAAGCTCTCATGCCGCCCACTGTACGGTGACCCTTGAGGTTTACAAAGCCTGCAGCTTCGGCAGCCTTTACAAACTTCTTGTCAAGCTCCTCGTCGCCTGTTACGAAGGGGATGTTCATGAGGGAGCGGTCCTCTTTTACAACTGTGCCGCGGAACATCTTGCTGCTGTCAAGATAATCGTAGAACATTCCGGATTTATATTTGTTGAGCTCGTTCATCTTGTCAAGTCCGCCGATCTCGTCACGGATCCACTCAAGGATGAGCTTGCAGATATAGATGGAATATGCGGGAGGTGTGTTATACATGGAGCCGTTTTCTGCATGGATCTTGTAATCCAGCATTGTGGGGGTTCCTTCGCGTGCATTGCCGATCATATCTTCGCGGACGATGGCAACAACAAGACCTGCAGGTCCGATGTTCTTCTGTGCGCCGGCATAGATGGCTGCAAACTTGGTGACATCTACCTTTTCGCTCATGATGCAGGAGGACATATCTGCAATGAGGGGAACGTTGCCAACATCGGGAAGGGTGTTATAGTGTGTGCCGTAGATGGTGTTGTTGTAGCAAACGTGTACATAGTCTGCATCGGGACGGATGATATCGGGAGTTACCTTTGGGATATAGGTGAAGGTCTGGTCTGCGGAGGATGCGGCGGCCTTGGCATCGCCGTATTTTGCAGCTTCCTGATATGCCTTCTTTGCCCACTGTCCGGTCACGATATAGTCAGCCTTGCCGGTGTTCATAAAGTTCAGCGGAACCATTGCAAACTGTGTGGATGCGCCGCCCTGAAGGAACATTACCTTATAGTTATCGGGCACAGCAAGCAGCTCACGGAGAACAGCTTCACAGCCCTCAATGATGGTTCCGTAGATTTTAGATCGATGGCTCATCTCCATAACTGACTGACCGCTGCCTGCGTAATCCAACATTTCAGAAGCTGCCTTATTGAGCACGCTTTCAGGCATCATAGACGGACCTGCGGAGAAATTATAAACTCTTGCCATTTACATTCATTCCTTTCGAAATATATATTATTTAAATAATATTTTCCACTTTATATAGTATATATGGTGTCAGTTTTTTTGTCAAATATTTTATGTTTTCTTCTCTTTCGTTGTGACAATCCCCAAAACTTTCCACAAACACCTCGTCGCTTTGTCTATTCTTAGTGATAAAGCAAAAAAACGTCCTTACCCCGGTCACTATGCCCCGTTTTTGTTCTTGCATCAAAGACACTTGTAAACACAGAAACAATTTAGCAACACAAACAATACATTTAATTTACATTTGCACCCATTTAAAACAGCAAATTTTGCCGTCATAATGCCAAGCCGAAATCAACTGTCAAATACCGTATTTTATCTTTACCCTCTCCAGCTTTTCACCGACAGGCTTTGCAAAAAGCAGCAGGAAAACAAGGTTGGACACGGCATACAAAACCGTGTGCGGCAGGGCTGTAACTATTGCTGCGGAATAAAGCTCCCACACAAGCCCCTCGTTATACCAAAGCACCGTCCAGATATCCATTATCAC
>JAFSHJ010000323.1 GCA_017440425.1 Oscillospiraceae bacterium
CACAGCCTGATACTATGTATTGCTGTGTCCGTTTTCGTCGGATGTGAGACCGAAGCTTATTGTAAGGGCTCTGTCTATCATACCCATGGAATTGTCGTCAATGCGTCCCATGCGCTCCTTAAGTCTTTTTTTGTCAATAGTCCTTATCTGTTCCAGCAGCACAATGGAATCCTTGGAAAGTCCGCAGCTGCGGGATTCCAGCTCAATGTGGGTGGGCAGCTTGCTCTTCTCCCGCTGACTGGTTATTGCAGCGGCAATAACGGTGGGACTGTAGCGGTTGCCAACGTCGTTCTGCACTATCAGCACGGGACGGATGCCGCCCTGCTCCGAACCCACAACGGGACTCAGATCGGCATAGTAAATTTCTCCTCTTTTGACATTCATATGGTTCACGCTCCAATGCGGATTATCCGAAAAAATTTTGCAATAATATTTTTGACGGAAACACTCGGTGTTATACACCATAATATTGCAGCAAAGCCGCGAATGACAGCAAAGGGAAAAATTGGGCAAAAGAAATGCAAATATAGGAAAAACAGCGAGATTTGGGAAACAGCGGCGCTGTGATGACTTTCTACGGCTGAAAAAAGAGAGATTTGTCCTAATGTGGAATGAGAATCCGCGGATAAACTTTTTTACCTTAATATTTTAAAACGAGGGTGGCAAATTAAATTGTGTTGGTTTTAATGTGTCGAAAAAGGTTTTGTCAAATCAAAACCAACCGAATAAATAAAAAGGGAGTTGATATAGAGAATGAAGACAGTAAGATGCATTTGCGGGGCAATAGGTGCGGCGGCAGCAGCGGTGCTGACGGTGGCGCTTGCTCTGGGCAACGTTTTGCCGGACAGATTGGTGGTGACAGAGGGAGAGGATCTTTCGGTGGTATCCGGCAGATATCTCAGCGCAGAGATAACCGAGCTGGAGGAGGGTGTCGGCGAGGCAGAGGTGAAGCTGCTGGGTTGTGTGAAGGTGAAAAACATTGCGCTGACAACGGCTTCCAAGGATCAGGTGATAGTCAGCGGCGCACCCATAGGGATAAAAATGTTCACGCAGGGAGCAGTTGTGGTGGGAATAACGGACATAAACGGAGAAAACGGAATGCGTTCTCCCGCAAAAGAGGCAGGACTTAAAACGGGGGATGTGATAATTGAGGCAGACGGCAAAGCGGTGGACGGAATAACGGCATTTTCGGGGGTAGTACGGCAGAGCAAAGGGGAAGCGATAACGGTGAAATATGACAGAAACGGAGAGATTTTCGAAACGAAGCTCACTCCCGAGGCACGCAGAGGCGAGAAAAGCTTTTACGCAGGGGTGTGGGTGAGAGACAGCGCCGCAGGCATCGGTACGCTGACCTTTTATTCTCCATCCGACGGCAGCTTTGCTGGGCTGGGACATCCCGTCTGCGATATGGACACGGGACAGCTGCTGCCGTTGAGAAGTGGCGAGATAGTGGAGGTGAACGTGAGCGGCATCGTGCAGGGGCAGAGCGGACATCCGGGAGAGCTTACGGGCAGCTTTGTCAGCACCGAGGCAATAGGCAAGCTTGACAAAAACAGCGATACCGGCATATACGGATATATGTCGGAGGTGCCCGAGGGCAGGCTGATGGACGTGGCTGCTTATGATGAGATAAAAACGGGTGCGGCGGTGATACTTTCCACGGTGGAGGGCAGCGAGCCGAAGGAGTACGACGTTTTTATCGAAAAGATAGACGTGAGCGGAAAAAGCAAAACCAAAAATATGGTCATCCGCATTGAGGATGATGAGCTTTTAAAAAAAACAGGCGGCATCGTCCAGGGAATGAGCGGCTCGCCCATCATTCAAAACGGCAAGCTTGTCGGAGCCGTCACCCATGTTCTTGTTAACGACCCGACGAGAGGCTACGGAATTTTTATTGAGAATATGCTCGCTGCGGCGGGGTAAAAAAATGACAAGAGCGGGCTGCTCTTGTCATTTTTTAAAAGTGTGTTATAATAAAGTAAAATATTCTGTATACACAGAGAGTTAACACACAACAAAGGAATGTTACGGATATGGCAAAAGCAAAAACTAAAAACCAAAACAAAAACTGCCCATCCTGCGGTGCTCCCGTGGTGTCGGAGATCTGCGCTTACTGCGGCACAGCCACGGGACTTGACACAGCCCGTGCGGATATGGAATATCCGGTGCTGGAGTGCAAAGAGGCAACGGTCAATTTTTGGACGACAGTGTTTCCGCTGATATTTGCGGCTGCATTCGGTGTGCCGGGTCTCGGTATGCTGGCGGCGGGACTTTTGGGATTTGGGAACGGTGTCCTGCTTATTGTGGGCATTCCGTTTTTTATAATAGGTGCGGTTGCGGCGTTTTTTGTGATCCGCACGGCGTTGCGCTATGTAAAGGTGAAAAACAACGGAAAAAGAATAAGTGCCGTCGTCTACGGATATATGGATGACAACGTGCTCATCAACGACAGACCTGCGCAGATAGTCAAACTGCTTATACAGACCCCAAACGGTCCGAGATTTATTCTGTATCAGCTTGGCAGCACCCTTAAGCGCTACGGCATCAACGACAGCATAGACATTATGATGTATCAAAATTATTTTATGATTTGCAAAAAATGAATAACACCGACCGTTTTTATCATAAAGCGGTGGCATACGGCGCCAAAATAATACAAAGGTTATAGTTTGGAGTACGTCGGAGGTAAGAGGAAAATTGGAATTCATAAAAGCAGACAGCTTACATATTGCGGAAATAGGCAGACTTTATGATGAGCTGTGTGATTATTTGTGTGAGCACGGAAACTATCCCGGATGGAAAAAAGACGTGTATCCCACGGTGAACGATGCAGCCGATGGGGTGAAAGAGGGGGCTCTGTATATTGCGGTTGAGGGCGGCAAAATTGCAGGTGCCGTAATTCTTCGACACAAACCCGAAGACGGATATAAAAACGTTGAATGGCTTACAGAGAACGACTACGAAAAAATTTACGTTATATATACACTTGCGGTGCACCCGAATTATTTAAGGACAGGTGTCGGAAAAGGCCTGCTGGATTTTGCAGAGCAAATTGCAAGAGAAAACGGCTGTGTAAGCTTGAGGCTGGATGTAGTCAAAGGTAATATTCCCGCCGAAAGTCTGTATGAAAAATTTGGCTTTAAATATATTGGTACCACCAGCCTGGGCTACGAGAAATACGGTCTTCCGTGGTACGATCTTTGGGAAAAGGTGCTGGTATAGTCTGAACAATGAGGTGAGTAATATTTTGAACTGTTTTGAGATTTGCGCTGTCATTTTTTGCTGTTGTGTGTTACAATAAAGAGAAAACGGCGTCGGGTTTTCGGTGCCACCGCACTTGATACAGAGTAAACTTTGGGTGATAAGGAGAATTGCAATGAGCGTTAAAGATAAAATTGTGTGCACGGTCGCGGCAGAGGATGTTGCAAGGGTCAAGGGACTGGGCTGTCTTCGCGACAAAACCACAGCAGACTGCTTCAACTGCCGTGTGCTGACCCGAAACGGAAAAATTACATCGGCAGAGAGCAAGGCTATTGCGGAAGCAGCAGAAAAATTCGGAAGCGGCGAGGTGGCTATGACCACCCGACAGACTGTTGAAATTCAAAAAGTGCCATATAGCAACATCGAACCCATGATAGAATTTCTTGCGGCAAACGGGCTGGAGATAGGAGGAACGGGTCCCAAGGTGCGCCCCGTTGTATCCTGCAAAGGCACCACCTGCATCTACGGTCTCATCGATACATACGGTCTTGCGCTGAAAATACACGAGCACTTCTATGTGGGATATCACAGCGTTGCACTGCCCCACAAATTTAAAATTGCGGTGGGCGGCTGTCCCAACAGCTGTGTCAAGCCGGACCTGAACGATCTCGGTGTCATCGGTCAGCAGATATTCACCCCCGATCCCGATAAATGCCGCGGCTGCAAAAAGTGTGCGGTGGAGACAGCCTGTCCCATGAAAGCGGCAAAGGTGGAGAACGGAAAGATCGTGATAGATGCGGATGTGTGCAACCGCTGCGGACGCTGCATCGGAAAATGTCCCTTCGGTGCATTTGAAGAGTCAAGGGAAGGCTACAAAGTCTGCATCGGCGGACGCTGGGGCAAAAAGACAGCCGTGGGAAAACCCCTTGGCAAAATTTTCGGCAGCGAGGACGAGGTGCTCACAGTTATCGAAAAGGCAATTTTGCTTTTCCGTGACGAGGGAATAAAGGGCGAACGCTTTGCCGATACAGTTGAAAGACTTGGTTTTGATTATGTGGAAAAGAAACTCCTTGAAGAATAAAATTGCTGCAATAATGCTGACAGCGGTGCTGCTGTTGGCATTTTGCGGTTGTTCGGCAGAAAACGGCGGTGAAATGGCAGAAGATGCCGTCACGTTTACGGATGCTCTGGGCAGAGAGGTGTCGGTGCACAGGTCGCCCCAAAGGGTGGCGGCGCTGATCGGGAGCTTTGCGGATGTCTGGGTGCTTGCAGGCGGCAGCATCTGTGCAGCTGCAGAGGATGCGTGGGAGGATTTCGGGATGGAGGCTGAGGATGCAGTCAACATTGGCGGAGCTCATTCACCAAGTCTTGAGCTGCTGCTGTCGGCAGAACCAGAATTTGTAATAGCAAGCGCATCAACGGCGGCCGATGTTGAAATGCTGGATAGTCTGGAAAGTGCAGGCATCCCCGTTGCTTATTTCGATGTGGATAATTTTGGAGATTATCTGCAAATGCTGGATATCTGCACCGATATAACCGGCCGCAAAGACCTCTATGAGCAAAACGGAACGGCTGTCCAAAAGGAGATAACGGAACTCAAAGAGGAATTTGCAAAGGCAAACCTTACAGAACGGGAGAAAACCGTGCTGCTTGTGCGTGTATCATCGGGAAGCATAAAGGCAAAGGGCAGCGAGGGTACTGTTTTGGGTGAGATGCTGGCAGATATGGGCTGCATCAACATTGCGGACAGCCAAACAGCTCTGCTGGAAACGCTTAATGCAGAGAGCATAATCGGCTGTGAGCCCTACCGCATTTTTGCGGTGACAATGGGCAGCGACAGCCAAAAGGCAACGGATAACCTGAACAGAATGCTGGAAGATAACCCTGCCTGGGGCAGTCTGGAGGCTGTGGAGCAGGGGCGGGTTCATTTGATGGAACGGGAACTTTTTAATCTTAAACCAAACAAAAGATGGGCAGAAGCGTATGAAAAACTTATGGGTGTGCTGCTTGAAAAATAACAACAGAATACCGATGATCTATATCCTGGGTGTTTTTCTCCTGCTTGCCGCTGCGGTTTTGGGTGCTGCGCTGGGCAGCACGGCGGTGTCCTTGAGGGATTTGACCGAAGCATTTAAGAGCGGATGGAGCGAAACCGCAGCAGGACGCATCTTTTTGTATGTCCGGCTGCCGAGAACGGCTGCGGCAGTTGTCTGCGGAGCTGCACTCTCGGTTTCGGGTGCGGTCATACAGGGTGTGCTTGCCAACAGACTGGCATCTCCAAGCATCATTGGTGTTAATGCCGGTGCGGGACTTGCTGTCACGGTTTGTGCCGCAATGGGATTTTACGGCGGATGGATAACCTCCGGTTTTGCATTTGCGGGTGCTTTTGCCACCGTTATGGCGGTGAGCCTCGCATCCCGAAAATGGGGCGCATCACGGGGCACCGTCATACTGATAGGTGTTGCTGCCAACAGTTTACTTGGCGCTTTTTCGGATAGCATAGTCACCCTCATTCCCGATGCGGGGGTGATGAGCAACGATTTCAAAATAGGCGAACTTTCGTCGGTGTCGGCGCAGCGGCTGCTGCCTGCCGCAATTTTAACTGCGGCAACGGCAGCTGTGCTTTTAACTCTCTCCAACGAGCTGGACGTTCTGACTTTGGGAGAGGAGCAGGCAAAATCTTTGGGGCTTAACGTTTCGTTGATGCGCACGGTGTTTTTGATGCTTGCGGCGCTGCTGGCAGGCTGTGCCGTCAGCCTTGCGGGACTTTTATCCTTTGTGGGGCTCATCGTGCCACACATCGTAAAACGGGTTGCGGGCAGCAGGTCTCTGCACCTTATGGGACTCAGCGCTTTGTATGGCGGTGCATTCGTCTGCATCTGCGACACATTGGCAAGGACGCTGTTTTCACCCTATGAAATTCCCGTTGGCATCATTATGGCGTTTTTGGGTGCACCCTTCTTTGTGTTCATCCTTGTCAAAGGGAAGGGAGGGCACGGCAATGATAGAGCTTAAAAACATATCTGCGGGTTACGGCGGCAAAACGGTGATAGAGCAGATATCGCTTGCGCTGCAAAAGGGCAGGCTTGTTTCGGTGGTGGGTCCAAACGGGGCAGGCAAAAGCACCCTCATTAAATGTGCCGCAGGAATTATGACTCCGATGAGCGGAGAAATTTTTGCGGAAGGAAAAGCTGCCGCAGATTTTTCACGCACAGAATATGCACGCCGTGTGGCATATCTGCCGCAGGGCAGAAACCTGCCGGAGATGACGGTGCAGCAGCTTGTGCTCCACGGCAGATTCCCCTATCTCAGCTATCCGCGGAGATATACCGCAGGGGACCGCAAAATTGCC
>JAFSHJ010000324.1 GCA_017440425.1 Oscillospiraceae bacterium
ATTTATCCTGAGTTCTTGAAAAAAGAAATATATAATTTAAACGATCCTATAAAGCATTTCGTTTCAAAAGATTAATTAAGTTGAAACTTTTCAATAATTTGCAAAAGGTTCTAAAATGAGACGTACTGCCGGTAAAATTCCAAGTTTTTGGACTTGGAATTTTTTTATTATTGCAAAATTCATGATATGCAGTGCTTTGCATTGATTTTGCTTGAATTTTACAGTATAATCAAACATATAGAATATCTGTCTTTGATTGCAGAGTTAAAACAACCGTCAGCCGAAAGGAGTTTTGATATGGATAAATATAAAATAGCTGTAATTGCCGGTGACGGCATAGGTCCTGAGGTTATTGCAGAGGGAGTAAAGGTGCTGAAGAAGGTTGCGGAGATTGACGGCAGCTTTGAATTTGAGTTCACGGAATTCCCCTGGGGTTGTGAATATTATCTTGAACACGGTGTGATGATGCCGGAAGACGGAATAGAGACACTTTCAAATTTTGATGCCGTGTTTTTGGGCGCTGTGGGTGCACCCGGAGTTCCCGACCACATATCTCTGTGGGATCTGCTGCTTAAAATACGCAAAAGCTTTGACCAATACGTCAACCTGCGCCCCGTCAAGCTTTTGAAAGGCGCCCCATGTCCGCTGAAAGACGTTAGCGAGCAGGATGTTGATATGGTGTTTGTGCGCGAAAACAGCGAAGGTGAATATGCCGGAAGCGGCAGCTGGCTGTTTAAGGGCAAACCCAACGAAGTGGTGATCCAGGACGGTGTTTTCTCAAGAATGGGCTGCGAACGCATAATCCGTTATGCTTATGAGCTTGCCAAAAAAGAAAACAAGACCCTTACCAGCATCAGCAAAGGAAACGCCTTGAATTATTCTATGGTCTTTTGGGATCAGATTTTTGCGGAGATCGGCAGGGAGTATCCCGAGGTGGAGACCCATTCCTATCTGGTGGATGCCGCAAGTATGTTTATGATAAAAGACCCGAAAAGGTTTGAGATCGTTGTCACCTCCAATCTTTTCGGTGATATTCTCACCGACCTTGGTGCTGCAATTGCAGGCGGTATGGGACTTGCTGCAGGTGCCAACATCAATCCCGAAAGAAAATACCCCTCTATGTTTGAGCCTATTCACGGCTCTGCACCCGATATTGCAGGTTTGGGAAAGGCTAACCCTCTGGCAACGGTGTGGTCGGCAAGCCAGCTGCTTGACTTTTTTGGATATACCGATTGGGGCAAACTCTTAATTGAATGCATCGAAGACCTGCTTTGCGAGAAAAAGGTGCTTACTGCCGATTTGGGCGGAAACAACTCCACAAGCGAAGTGGGAGACGAAATTATCAGAAAGATAGAAAACAAGAGGCTTTGATATGTTTGAAAGAAGAAGTATCTCAAACCCTTGGGAAGGAAAAATGGATCCGTTCAGAATCATCGGAAACGTATATTTTGTCGGTACTTTTCAGGCTTCGTGCCATTTGATTGATACGGGAGAAGGTCTGATTTTAATAGACCCCGGATACTCGGACGCTTTGTATCTTGTGGTTCGTTCAATTTATGAGTTGGGATTCAAACCTAAAGATATTAAGTATATCATCAACACTCATTGGCATTGGGATCACACCGAGGCCACAAGGGCAATGGTCGATCTTTCCGGTGCGAAAACGTTGATCGGCCGCAACGATGCGGCTAAAGCAAAACAGTATTTTGATGCTGATATTCTGATCGACGACGGTGACACCCTTTCTCTCGGCAACACCACCGTATCCTTCATGGAAACGCCCGGACACACCAAAGGCACCGTTTCCCTGTTTTTCAACACGGAAGACAACGGAAAAATCTACCGCGTAGGAATGTTTGGCGGAGCAGGTGTCAACACGCTGGCTCGGGGACATTTTGACTATGACGGCTGCAGAGAGGATTACCGCAACTCTCTGAACAGACTGCAGAAAGAAACCGTTGACGTGTTTATCGGCAACCACGTCTGGAATAACGACACCGCCGTTAAAGCTGAAATTCTTTTGAAAACGGGCGTGAATAAATTTATCGACAGCAAGCTTTGGCATGATTTCCTCGATTTTTGCGAGAAAAGACTGGACAAAGTTATTTTGGAAGATAACTGATTCGTAATCACCCGTCGGCAATCGGTTTGACTAAATTATTTATCAGGAGAGATGAAAATGAAATATCTCCCGTACGTCAACGTCAATATGGGCACAAAATCCATTCCCCGCCGCTCACACGGCAACACTCTGCCGCTCACGCAGCTGCCTTTCGGCATGGCCTCCTTCAGCATACAGACCGACGGCGGCTCCCCCTGGTTTTACCACCCCGATCACGAATATGCCGAGGGTGTGCGCCTTACCCACCAGCCCAGCCCGTGGATCGGAGACTTCGGCACGGTTCTGATGGTGCCGCAAAACGACATTGTTGCAGACAGCGCCGACCGTGCATGGTCGGGACGGCGGCTGCAG
This sequence comes from Oscillospiraceae bacterium, assembly GCA_017440425.1. GTDB lineage: Bacteria > Bacillota > Clostridia > Oscillospirales > Ruminococcaceae > SIG526. The sequence continues at coordinate 2,474 of JAFSHJ010000324.1, forward strand.
GACACCGTGCAGCGCCCCGATTATCTCAAGCTTAAATTTTTGCGCTCTGCCTGCCTTTTTGAACTCACCCCCACCGAACGCTGTGCCGCCATCCGCCTTACATTCGATGATGACCGCCCTGCATATCTCTCCTTCCTCCCCGTACTGGGAAATTACACCTACCGCTACGATGCCGCTACCTCCACCCTCTACGGTTCAACCGACGGACACTCGCAGGATGCTGCGGTTGATTTTTGCATGTATTTTGCCCTGCGTTTCGGAAGCGGTCAAATAGATAACGACAGATGCTATTGTGCGGGAGAAGGCAGTTCTCTCTGCTTCCATGCGGCACTCAAGGGACGTTCCCTTGATGCACGGATGGGAATATCCTACATCAGCGAGGAGATGGCCGCTGCCGCCATTGACCGTGAGTGCAAAGAGACAAGCTTTGATATGCTCCGCCAATATGCTGAAGATGCCTGGGAGGAAAAGCTCAGCCGCATTGAAATTGAAACCGACGATGAAGAGCAGATGCGAACCTTTTATTCCTGCCTCTACCGTGTTTTTTCCTTCCCCCGCAAGGCCTACGAGATAGCTTCCGACGGTTCTCTCCTTCACTATTCCCCCTCCGATGGCAAAGCTCGCCCCGGAGTCCGCTACACCGACAACGGTTTTTGGGATACCTACCGCACCGTCTATCCTCTCTACACCCTCATTGCCCGTGAGGAATTTGCCGAAATGCTGGATGGCTTTGTTGCGGATTATCTTGACGGAGGCTGGCTGCCACGATGGCTCTCCCTCGGCGAGGTTGGCTGTATGCCAAGCACGCTGATCGATGCAGTTATTGCCGAGGCTGCTGTGAACGGCATTGGCAGCCGTGAAACTTTGGAAAACGCCCTCTGCGGAATGCTGAACCACGCCAACAACGAAGCCCCCGAGGCACGTTACGGACGAAACGGCATTTCATCCTATATCAAACACGGCTACGTCCCCCGTGAGGAGCACCGTGAATCGGTGAACCTGACCCTTGATTTTGCCTACGGCGACTGGTGCATTGCGCAGGTGGCTCGCTGTCTCGGTCGTGACGAGCTTGTAGAAGAATACAGCCGCCGTGCGCTGAACTACCGCAATCTTTTTGATGCTCAAAGCGGATTTATGCGCGGACGGGACAAAAACGGAGAGATGGCCGCCTTCTTCGACTCCGTATCCTGGGGCGGTGAATACACCGAAGGCTCTGCCTGGCAGAGCTCTTTTGCCGTACCTCACGATATTGACGGTCTGGCTGCGCTTTACGGCGACCGCGAAAAGCTTATCCAAAAGCTGGATGCACTCTTTGCGGAGCCGCCTCGCAACCGCGTTTTCGGCTACAACGGTGAGATCCACGAGATGACCGAGATGGCGCTTATCGATTTCGGTCAGATGGCCATATCCAATCAGCCTTCCTTCCACCTGCCTTATCTCTATGCTGCTCTCGGACAGCAGGACAAGACCGATTACTGGGTGGAGCGCCTTGTGCGTGAGACTTTTTCATCCGGCGCCGACGGCTATCCCGGAGACGAGGACAACGGCACCACCTCCGCATGGTATATTCTTGCCACTCTCGGCATCTACCGTCTCTGCCCCGGCAGCAAAGAATGGCTCCACTCCAAGCGGCTCGTCAAATCCGTTAAAATTTGGGGCAAGGAGTTCTGATTTCTCCCTCTCAACCCGAATGTTAACAAAACGGGCGGCTTTTCCGCCTGAAATTGATAGACATTTCTCCCTCCCGATGCTATTATTTTGGTGTAAGGAGATGATTACATGGAAATTGGAGCACGCATTCACGAGCTCAGAAAAGAGCGTGGGCTTTCTCAGGAACAGCTGGCGGAAAAGGTTGGCGTATCGAGGCAGACCATCTCCAAATGGGAGTTGGGGGAAACTTCTCCCGACATCAGGCAGGCAAAGCTGCTTTCGCAAATATTCGGCGTCAGCCTTGACGAGCTCACCGATAACAACACCAAAGAGCCGCTCTACCAAAAGGTAAGCAACACCGAAAAGCTGGCCGGTTCGGCTCTGAAATTCCTTAAAATACTGGTTGCGTTCATCCTTATCTCCATAGCTGCCATTGCGGTGAGCATTGCGCTTTCTGCCGCATTTTGGGTAAACTCACCTACCGAGTCCGATCTTGCAAGCGTTGTGATATCCGAAAGTGTGGGCGATGAGAAATACTACATCGAGATAAGAGAGGACGGCACCGTTATTTCCTACGGACTCTCCGACGAGATGAAGGCCGACATCCACAATTTGATAGATTTTAACGATCTTGAAAACTCATTGGACAACATTGAACAATATCTCGCATCGCATCGGGAAGCTGCGGAATAGTTGTTTCCGCCATAGGGACGCCGCAGAAAAAGTTGTTTATATAAAAATAAAAGAGGTATCTCTGCTGTGAGATACCTCTTTTATTTTTGTATATTTGGATTATTCGTTCTATCCAAAAGATAGTCAATACTAACATTATAATAGTCTGCCAATTTTATTAAAACCTCTGCAGTTAATGATATTACACCTGTTTCATATTGTGAATATGTGTTTTGAGAAACATTTAAATACTTTGCTATATCTTTTTGCTTAATATCCTTATCTTCCCGTATTCCACGCAAATTTTTGTATTGCACAATAATCACCCCATAGATATTATGCAATATCTGTAATAAAGATATTGACATTTATCTGTAATACAGATATAATTATGTTGTCCTCTTCGACAAATACTCAAAAAAAGGATGGTTATAATGGCTATCAATGTCAAATGTCCAAAATGCGGCAGCACAAATGTTCAACTATCAAACGAGTCAAAAAGTCATGGCTGCCTTTGGTTTATTTTGTTTGGTTTTTTTTATCTATGCTGGATAATGTTCAAATGGATGATCGGTGTAATGATTTTTTTCTGTTATGATTGGTGGATGGCTATCATTCATAAGGCCCAAGGAAAAGGTCACATTTGGCAAGCCAGAAAATGGTTTTCCGGCAAACGCAAAACATATTTCTGTCATGATTGCAAACACAATTTCAAACTTTAAACCTCAAATAACATTTTGAATAAAACTCTGTCTTGTCGGACGCTACAAAACACTTCACAAAAATAGCCGCAGACCGCTCATCAAAAAATTCCTGATGGGCGGTCTGCGACTTTTGTTTTGGCAGGCACCCTCCTGCGGCGTCCCATATGCACCAAAGCCACATCAACGTGAAAGATTTGCGCTTTCATTTGACTTTTCCGGCTTATGATAATATAATTATCTTATAAATTACCGAAAGGAATGCTGAAAAATGACAAAGCCTCTCAATAAATACATCGACCACACAATGCTCAAGCCCTTTGCAACCGAAGCCGACATTGAAAAACTGTGCGCTCAGGCAAAGGAATATGATTTTGCCAGCGTTTGCATCAACCCCTGCTACGTTGCTTTGGCTGCAAAGCTGTTGGAAAACACCGACGTGAAGATCTGCACTGTTATCGGTTTCCCCTTGGGCGCCAACACCACCCACATCAAAGCCGCCGAGACCGATCAGGCTTATTTTGACGGCTGCGACGAGTTTGATATGGTTATCAACGTGGGACAGCTCAAAGCCAAAAACTATGCCTATGTAAAACGCGACATTGAGGCTGTTGTCACCGCTGCAAGAGGCAAGCTGGTAAAGGTCATTATCGAGACCTTCTATCTCACCGATGAGGAGATCGCCACCGTTTCCAAAATTGCAGCTGAAGCAGACGCTCACTACGTGAAGACCTGCACCGGATTCAACGACGGCGTTGCCACCGTTGAGGCTGTTAAAATTATGAAGCAGAGC
>JAFSHJ010000325.1 GCA_017440425.1 Oscillospiraceae bacterium
GAACGTCGAGATGATCCATAGTTGATTAACATTCCTTTCAAAGGATATAGTAAAAAGTTGTAGTTGTTTTATTGTTAGGTTTATTCAAACCAAAGCTTGTTCAGGTCCTTGCCCAGCAGCTCTGCCAGCTTGTTTTTGTCGTTGCGGTAGTAGTTCTGCAGCAATGTGCGGGTCTCGGGGGGCATTTTGGTGAAATCCTTTCTCGGCACGGAGAGCAGCTTCTCCATTTTGAGGTCGAACTCCATCATGCGGCGGCAGCGCTCATAGCTGTGGAATTTTCCGTTCTTGTGGTAGAGCAGCATAATGCGCTTCCATGCCTTTGTGAGGATAACGGAAAGTCCGGAGCCGGCACAGCGGTCGCCCTCGTTGGCACGCTGCTTATAATCGAGGCTGGGGTCTTCCTCAATGCCGAGGAAATCGATTATATCCTTAAAGGTGCCGTCGGGATCCTTGATGAGCTCCTCAAGAATGACGAACTTCATCTGTTCCATGGGGAAATATTCCAGCATACCGGTGATGAATTCGTGGTAGTTGCCCTCAAGCTCATAGTAAACTCTGGGGTTTTCGCCAAGGTTGAGCTGAACGTTTTCCATGTTTTCATCGTGGATAAAGCGTCCTTCAATGTATTCCGCAAAGCCCTCGGAGAAGGTTTTGCCCTTGAGCACGTTGTCGGCGGGCTTTTCGTATATCCAGCCGTATTCCAATGCGCAGGCATACCAGGAGAAGAGCTTGTCCACCGGGTTGCGCATAATGAATATCAGCTTAATGTCTTTGCCAAAGTCATCGTAAAGACGTTTGGCTATCTGCGAGGGGGTTTTGCTGCTGACAGCCATTGCGATGGCAGGGTTTATTTCGCCGACGATTTTTTTGTCGGTGGTCTGGTCGTAATATCTGTTGATATACCACTCATAGCCCTTGGAATAATAGAAATAGGGCTCCTTAATTGCGGGGAGGTAGATATCTTTGTGCTGCGAGAGAATGTGATAAAGGGTGGTTGTGCCGCATTTGGCAAAACCAACACATAAAAAGTCATGCTTTAACAAGCAGACACCTCCGTAAAAACAAGCTTTTGTTTATCATATTATTGAGTAAGATTGTGTTCGCATACAAACTCATTATAATATTAACAAAATGATGTGTTTGGATTGTTCTCAATTTGTTACTAAAGTGTGAATATTTTTAAATAAAAGTCAAAAATGTCGGTTTTACATTATTTTTTATATATTTACCTTGAGAAGAAAGTGTGATATAATGTTGCAAGAGGTGATCATAGGTTTGGAAAGAAACAAAAAGATAAGCCTTGCGGCAAAGTTTGCAATGCTGACAGCCACCATTTTGTGGGGCTGCTCGTTTATGATAATGAAGGATACCGTAAACACTCTTCCTCCGCACATGCTGCTGGGAATAAGGTTTACCTTTGCGGCGCTGCTGCTTTGGGCGCTGTTCTTTAAAAAATTTAAGGGGCTCAACCTGAAATACATATGGGAGAGCCTGCTCACCGGTGCGTTTATGTTTTTTGCCTACTGCGCACAGACTCTGGGCATAACCACAACCACTCCCGGCAAGAATGCGTGTTTGACAGCGGTATATTGCATAATCGTTCCTTTTTTGTTTTGGGTGGTCAACAAAAAGCGCCCCGACCTCTACAACGTGAGCGCTGCGGTGATATGCATAGTGGGTATCGGCTTTGTCTCCCTTGAGGCAGGCTTCGTCATCGGCACCGGTGACCTGCTCACACTTTTGGGCGGATTTTTCTATGCTGTACATATCGTTGCAATTGCAAAACTCGGTAAAGATAAAGACCCGATAGTATATACGGTGTTTCAGTTTGTTGCGGCCGCCATCCTTTCCTGGCTGGTGTGGCTCTGCTTTGAGGTGAAAGCAACGGATTTCTCGGTGCTTGCATCGGGAGATATGCTCTTCAATCTTGCCTATCTCGTGGTTGGTGCAACTGCTGCGGGAATGCTGCTGCAGAACATCGGTCAGAAATATTCCGACCCATCCTCCGCATCCATAATCCTCAGCCTGGAATCCGTTTTCGGCGTTGCGTTTTCGGTGCTGTTCTACGGTGAAGAGCTGACGGTAAAGTTGGTCATCGGTTTTGCGCTGATCTTCATAGCGGTCATCGTTTCGGAAACAAAACTCGGATTTTTGCACAGAGATAAGCTCTGCGCAAACAAACAGTAAATAATTTGCCTGCATATAGTGTTTGGAGCAAGACGGATAAAATGAACGGAAAAGATATAATTGCTGCCGGAGTCAGCGGAATAGGAGAGCGAAAAAGCCAGCAGGATGCCTTTTGTATGTCGGAGATCGGCACAGAGGGTTTTGTTGCCGTGCTCTGCGACGGAATGGGCGGAATGCTCAGCGGAAGCAAAATATCAGCGGAAGTATCCGAAAAGGTGCTTGCGCTCTGCAAAAACAGCAGTTTTGAAGAAGATATCTCTGCGGGAATAGCGGAGATAAATAAAGATATCTATTCTCAATATGACGGTGAGGGGGGCACCACCCTTGTTGCCGCAAGGATAGAGAATGGCAAACTGCGTTTCTGGAGCGTGGGCGACAGCGATATCTGGCTGATAAGAGACGGCAGGGCATACCGAATGAACAGACACCACAACTATCGTTATGAGTTGTATAGAGCTGTCATCAACGGCAAAATTTCGGTGAAAGAGGCAGAGGAAAACCTGCAGAAGGAAACCCTCACGCAGTATATCGGTGCAAAAAGCGTAAAGCCGGATAAGACAAGACGTGATTTTGCACTGCAAAAAGGGGATACCGTCATGCTTTGCTCCGATGGAGTCAGCAAGACCCTCAGTATCCACGGAATAGTCAGGGCGGCATCCCATTCTCCGGAGGATTGCTGCAAGGAACTGGATGAGGAGATAAAAGCGGCAAAACGTCCCGATCAGGATAACTACAGCGCTGTTTTTATGCGTTTCTGTAAGGTTGTGGGTGAATGATATGAGATTTGAGGTTATATCCTACAGCAGCAAGGC
>JAFSHJ010000034.1 GCA_017440425.1 Oscillospiraceae bacterium
GAGATAACCGAGCTTGCGGCAAAAATGTATCTCGACCAGTTCAAAAACGAAGATATCGATACGCTCATAATGGGCTGCACCCACTATCCGCTGATAAGAAACATCATCGGCAGAGTGGTGGGCGAGGACGTGACCCTCATCGACCCGGGTGAGGAGACGGTGAAGAGCCTTAAAACATATATGACAGCCAACGGAATGCTCTCCTCCAACACGGAAAAAGGCACGAGAGCCTATTACGCAAGCGATAACATCGACAGCTTTAAGGGCATTGCCTCCAAGCTGCTGGGCGAAGAGCTGGAAAATTGCTCGGTGGTCAGCGTGGCTGAAAACTGAAAATAATATACTTGGAGAAACTATGAAAAAGGACGTAATGTTAGAGATAACGGGCATCCAGAAAATTGACGGCGAAAGCGACAAGGTGGAGCTCACAACAAAGGGGATTTTTTCTAAAACCCACGGCAACTACTACATCAAATACGATGAATCCGAGCTGACGGGCATGGAAAACGTGACCACGGTGCTTAAGGTGGAGGGCAACAAGCGTGTTACCCTGACAAGAAGCGGCAACCTGCGCTCGCAGATAATTGTTGAGAAGGGCATGAGACATCAGTGCCTTTACGATTTGGGTTATGCCTCCTGGGTGCTGGGCGTGCTGGGAGATTCCATTGAGCACGAGCTGGACGACAACGGCGGCAACCTCACCTTCAAATATACTTTGGATGTAAACACAATGGTGACAAGTGAAAACGAAGTTCGTATAAATATCAGAGAGGCAGGAATTCCAAATGCTTAACATGACAAATCCTTCGGCCTATGCGTCCGAATCACTGAAGAAAATGATAGAAAAGGCGTTTGCCGCAGCAATGGAAAAGGGCGCTCTCGCAACCGCAGAGATCCCCTACTTCAACATTGAAGTGCCTGCGGACAGGGCCCACGGAGATTTCTCCTCCAACGCTGCAATGGCATCCGCAAGAGCTTTCCGCAACGCTCCCGTAAAAATTGCCGCAGCAATTAAAGATAACATCGATTTTGAAGGCACTCCTTTCTGCAAATGCGAGGTAGCAGGTCCCGGATTCCTCAACTTCTTCCTCAAGGACGAGTGGTTTGCAGCAACCGTTGCAGCAGTTGCAAAGGGCGGCGAGAGCTACGGCCGCACCGATTACGGAAAAAACGAAAAGGTAATGGTGGAATTCGTCTCCGCCAACCCCACAGGCCCCATGCACCTTGGCAATGCACGCGGCGGCACATTGGGCGATTGCCTCGCATCCTGCCTTGATGCCAGCGGTCACGACGTTACCCGCGAATTCTACATCAACGATGCAGGCAACCAGATAGAGCGCTTCGCCATCTCTCTTGAGGCACGCTATCTGCAGATATTCAAGGGCGAAGATGCCGTTGAATTCCCCGAAGACGGCTATCACGGCGCAGATATCATTGACCACGCAAAGAATTTTGCCGAGAAAAACGGCGACAAGTTTGTTGAGGCAGCAAGCGAAGACCGCCGCAAGGCTCTTGTTGAATATGCTCTGCCCCTCAACATTGCAAAAATGGAGAAGGATCTGGAGAAATACCGCATCGTTTACGATGTGTGGTTCCCCGAAAGCACTCTGCATAAGTCCGGCGCTGTTGCCGAGACTCTCGAAATGTTCGCATCCAGAGGTCTCACCTACGAAAAGGACGGCGCTGTTTGGTATAAAGCCACCGAGTTCGGCGGCGAAAAGGACGAAGTTCTCGTTCGTCAGAACGGATATCCCACCTATTTTGCAGTAGATATCGCATACCACATCAACAAGTTCAAGACCCGTGAGTTCAACCGTGTCATCAACATTTGGGGTGCAGACCACCACGGTCACGTTGCACGTCTCAAGGGTGCAATGGATGCCGCAGGTCTGGACGGAAGCAAGCTGGATATCGTGCTGGTTCAGCTGGTCCGCACACTCAGCAACGGCGAAGTTGTGCGCATGAGTAAGCGTACCGGCAAGGCCATCACCCTCACCAATCTCATCGAGGAGGTTCCCGTGGATGCAGCACGCTTCTTCTTTGATATGCGTGAGCCGGGCAGCAGCCTGGATTTCGACCTTGAGCTGGCAGCGGAAGAGTCCTCCCAGAACCCCGTTTATTACGTTCAGTATGCACACGCACGCATCTGCTCCATCCTCAAAAACCTGGCAGCAGCAGGTGTTGAGCCCCGTGAATGCACCGACGAAGAACTGCTTGCCCTCAGCAATCCCGCAGAGCGTGAGCTGATCTTCGGTCTGGCACAGTTCCCCCAGGAGATCATCGAGGCCGCAAAGGCATACGACCCCGCAAAGATCACCCACTATCTCACCGACGTTGCAACACTTTTCCATAAATTCTATAACACCTGCCGCGTTAAGGGCGAGGAAGAGCCCATTATGCAGGCAAGAATCGCACTTTGCATGGCAACACGTCAGGTAATTGCAAACGCACTCAAGCTGATAAAGGTTGAGGCACCCGAAGTTATGTAACAAACCCCTGCAGAACAAATTACAGGAGGGAACTTTATGAAGTATAAAGAATGGGAAGCCCTTGGCTCAAAAACATCGCTGCTGGGTTACGGCGGAATGCGTTTTCCCATCCGTAAGGATAAGAAAATTGCAAGAAGAGCCTCCAAAGCGCTGATAGACAGAGCCTATAAAAACGGCGTAAACTATTTTGACACCGGCTACGGCTACCACGGGGGAGACTCCGAGGTGTTCTTCGGTGAGGCGCTGTCCCGCTATCCCCGAGAAAGCTACTATATGGCAGACAAGCTCCCTTCCTGGCACGTGAAAGAGCTTGCAGACGTGGACAAGCTGCTGGAAGAGCAGTTCAGAAGAACGGGTATGGATTACTTCGATTTCTATCTCGTCCATGCCATGAACAACACGTATTTTGAAAAATTTGAAGAGCTGGGAGTGTTTCCCCGCCTTCGTCAGCTGCAGAAAGAGGGCAAGTTCCGCCGTCTCGGCTTCTCCTTCCACGATACACCGGAGGTGCTGGAGAAGATAGTTGACAAGTGGAAGCCTGACTTCGTGCAGATCCAGCTCAACTATCTGGATTGGAAGCTCATTGATGCCAAAAAGATGTATGAGATCCTTGAGACAAGAGATATTCCCGTTGTAATAATGGAACCCGTCCGCGGAGGCAGACTGCAGAACCTGCCAAAGATATTCTCCGATAAGCTGCAGGCGGTCACCGACGGCAGCAACGCAGCGGTGGCATTCCGTTGGGTGGCACAGCTGAAAAACGTCATCTGCATCCTGAGCGGTATGTCCGACACAGAGCAGGTGGACGACAACCTTGCCACCTTCGATCAGCTCAAACCCCTCACCGCAGATGAGCTGCGTGTAACGGAGGAGATAACCGACCGCCTGATGGAGCAGGGAGCAGTACCCTGCACAGCCTGCAACTACTGCGACGTCTGCCCCAAGCAGATCGAAATTCCAAAAATATTCGCAGCTTTCAACGAATATAAAATCAGCAACGACAGAGAAGCCTACAAAAACAGCTACAACGATATAGCAGAGGGACACAGAGAGAAGGATTGCGTTGCCTGCGGAAAATGCGTGAAAATGTGTCCGCAGATGATAAACATCCCCGATATCCTCGCCTATATTGCCGCACGCAGAGCCTGATAAACAGATATCGATAATGTCCGGAGGAACAGACATTGACTGATCTTTCAAAAATAAGAAATTTTTGCATAATCGCACACATAGACCACGGCAAATCCACCCTTGCGGACCGCATTCTTGAAAAAACAGAGGCGGTTGCACTGCGTGATATGGAGGAGCAGCTTCTCGATAACATGGATATCGAGAGGGAGAGAGGCATCACCATCAAGGCCCGTGCGGTTCGAATGAACTACACCGCCAACGACGGCGAGACCTACGTGCTCAACCTCATCGACACCCCGGGACACGTGGACTTCAACTACGAAGTTTCCCGTTCTCTTGCCGCCTGCGAGGGTGCGCTGCTGGTGGTGGATGCATCTCAGGGCATTGAGGCGCAGACACTTGCCAACACCTTCCTTGCCATCGAGCACGACCTGGAGGTGCTGCCGGTCATCAACAAGATAGACCTGCCTGCCGCCGAGCCGGAGCGTGTTGCCCACGAAATTGAGGATATCATCGGTTTGCCCGCAATGGATGCACCCAAGGTATCCGCCAAAACCGGCATAAACATCGAAGAGGTGCTGGAGCTCATCGTAAACGGCATTCCCGTACCCACGGGAGATGCCGACAAGCCTCTTAAAGCACTCATCTTCGATTCCTGCTACGACAGCTACAAGGGCGTCATCACCTATGTAAGAGTGGTGGAAGGCTCTGTAAAAACAGGAGACACCATTAAAATGATGGCTTCCGGCGCCGAATATTCGGTGGTGGAGGTTGGATATATGGGAGCCACCAATCTTGTGCCTGCAGATGAACTTGCGGCAGGCGAGGTTGGCTACATCACCGCCAGCATCAAAACTCTGGGCGACGTGGCGGTGGGCGACACCATCACCATGGCGGAAGTGCCTGCAGATGAGCCGCTTCCCGGCTACCGCGAGGTGCTGCCTATGGTGTTCTCCGGTATCTATCCGCTGGACGGCGCAAAATATCCCGACCTGCGTGACGCACTTGAAAAGCTGAAGCTCAACGATGCAGCGCTTTCCTTTGAGCCGGAGACGTCCGTTGCCCTCGGCTTCGGTTTCCGTTGCGGCTTCCTCGGTTTGCTGCACATGGAAATTATCGAGGAGCGACTTGAGCGTGAATATAACCTTGATATCATCACCACAGCGCCCAGCGTTGTGTATAAGCTTTATCTCACCAACGGCGACGTGGTGGAGATAGACAACCCCACCAACTATCCCGACCCGGCGACCATCCTCTCCGCAGAGGAGCCTTTCGTAAAGGCAAACATCTTCACCCCAACACAGTATATCGGCTCTATCATGGAGCTGTGTCAGGAGAGAAGAGGCATCTTCAAGGATACCAAATATCTGGATGCACAGCGTGTGGAGCTGCACTATGAGCTGCCCCTCAACGAAATCATCTACGATTTCTTCGATTCCCTCAAATCCCGCACCAAAGGCTATGCCTCCTTCGACTATGAGCTCTCCGATTACCGCGATGCCAAGCTCATCAAGCTGGATATCCTGCTCAACGGCGAGATGGTGGATGCTCTGTCCTTCATCGTCCACGCAGAAAAGGCATATCCCAGAGCGAGAAACATGGTTGAGAAGCTGAAGGAGCACATCCCCAGACAGCTGTTTGAAATTCCCATTCAGGCAGCCATCGGCGGAAAGGTCATTGCAAGAGA
>JAFSHJ010000326.1 GCA_017440425.1 Oscillospiraceae bacterium
AAAAATCCGGTACTTTCGGCAGCGTTTGGCTTTCTGCCGACACAGGTGTTATCCTCTGTTCTGCACCTGAGTTCACTGACCGGCGAAGGTGCCACCTGATAGCGATAATCCTTTCCGCAGCGGTTGATGTGGTTGTTTATGACGCAATGGGACGGAACGATATCCACCGAGGGATTGATGATATTCTGATATCTGAAGAAATCCGCATCGTATGGCAGCTCTTCCAGCTTTTTGTAGTCTTCCATGCATCCGGTAAACTGAACGGTCGAGCCAAGGATACCGCGGACATAGTCGACGTTTTCGTGGAGAGAGAGCGGTGCGGGGAAATCTCCGCAGGGAATTACTTCCTGCCACTCCTTCTTCTCATATTTTTTGAGCAGCTCAACTGCTTTGTGCAGGTGTGCAATCTCCATGTGAAGGTTTTCCTCCCACAGCTCACGTATGCAGGGATCTGTCTCGGTCATCCATGCCGACCAATAGAGATATGTCTCGGTGTATTCGTGCCAAAGGAGCATTTCCAGCCACGTTGCATTGGCATTCATCAGCGATTCATACTGTGTAACGTGCTCCTCCTCAACCAAAGCGATCTCCTGATAGAGCTTACGGGACATATCGTTCTTAGCCAGGTTGGTGATGTTCATATAGTAGTTCATGGTCTGCTGTTCCGCAGCTGTGATTATCATTGTGGCCAGAACAGTTTGTTTGTCTGCATTTTTAGGATCTATGCAGCGCTTTACATTGTCCATAGGATAACGGTGATGGGCAATTGTGGGGCGTCCAGGCATAATTTCTGTGTATCTTCCCACCAAAAACTCGGCAGCTACTCCCTGCTCCATCTCAAGCTGGTTTGCGTAGCGGTAGAGGTGGTCGAAATCTTCCAGCAGAGCAAAATCCAAAGCTTTTTTAACATTGCAGTCACTTTCGCGTCTTGCAAGCTCTGCGGTAAGATCAACTGCAAGCTGCTCGTAGGAAATGGTGTGCTCCAACGCTGTCTCTATGCAGGGTTTAAGCAAAGATATCTTAAGCTGCTGTTGCTTTTCGATCATTCTTGTCACAGCAAGCTCTCTGCGAAGATCGTTGTTGCAGGTGTGGCGTGCCAACTGATGCGAAAACCAGTTTGCCTCAAACTCGGTTCCGTTCATCAGGATGATTCGTGTTTTGGTGTAAGGATCCACTTCATTTTTGTTATACGCCTTTGGATACAGCTGTTTCCAATTTTGAAAACTGCTTGTAACTGACATTGGTTTTTCTAAAAACGGATTCATTGTATTCCTCCTTTGATTGTTTGCATATATTATTTGCGTTTGCGTGTTAATTAAACCGGCTCACACTTTTTATATTATATTCAGCAAAGCATATTTTTGTTACAAACAAAAACCCGATGACTTCAATTATAAAGTCATCGGGTAATTTATGTGTCACTCATTTTGTCACTCTGTAGTCTATCACTTTTTTCAGTATTTTTATATCAACAAGCACGTCTGCTAAAATACCATCCTCCTCATATTCCTCGCTGAACACCTTTCCATCGCGGCGGACAAGCGCCAGCAAACCTGCCTGATCATATGGCAGCTTTACCCTCATCCTCGAATGTGTGGATGACAGAGCCTTTGTTATGCCCTCCATCAGCCTATCAAAACCCTCTCCCGTTTTGGCGGAGATGGGAATTATTCTGCTCTCATCACCAAGATGAGGCAGCTCGCCGATGCGGTCACACTTATTGAGTACGGTTATTCTGGGTGTATCTGCGGCACCCAACTCTTCAAGCAGCTTTTTCGAAACCGAAATATGCTCCTCTATCTCCGGATTGGATGCATCGCACACATTCAAAATCAAGTCTGCAGATGCAGCTTCCTCCAGCGTTGATTTGAATGCCTCCACCAAATGGTGCGGCAGACGGCGGATAAACCCTACCGTGTCGATGAGTATTAGCGATCTGCCATCCGGCAGCTCTATTCCGCGTGAAGTTGGGTCGAGGGTTGCAAACAGCATATCCTCTGCCATTACGTCCGCACCGGTAAGTGCATTGAGCAGTGTGGATTTTCCCGCATTGGTGTAGCCAACTATTGCCGCTGTAAGCTGTCCGTCCTTTTTGCGGCGCGTACGCAGCATTGTGCGGCGTTTTTCCAGCTCTTCCAGCTTGTCTTCAAGCATTGTTATTCTTCGGCGAATGTGTCTTCTGTCCGACTCCAGCTTGCTTTCTCCGGGTCCTCTTGTTCCTATACCGCCACCCAAACGCGAAAGTGATTTGCCTGCACCCACCAAACGGGGCAATCTGTATTTGAGCTGTGCCAATTCGACCTGAAGTCTGCCCTCTGCGGTTACTGCTCTGCCGGCAAAGATATCGAGGATAAGCATTGTGCGGTCTATTACTGCAAGCCCTGTCTCATCACCGATATTTCTGAGCTGAACCGGTCCCAATTC
>JAFSHJ010000327.1 GCA_017440425.1 Oscillospiraceae bacterium
GCTTTCGTCTTGAAATGGAATGTTTGCAGGATTATTACATGCTTTGAAATCAATACCAAGTGGCAATAACGTATCTTTGCACAACTCCACATTTGGTTGATAGCCTTCTGTTGCAGCTGTTTTATTATATGGATGATTCAGTGATAATAAAAATTCTCCACCACCGGTATCATAATCCAAAATGTGCATACCACTGTTTATGTATTGTTCTATTATTTTTTTATAATCCCATGGTAAATCTGTTTCTTCTTCATATCTTCCGTGGATATGTGAAAAATCCCAGCCGTGAATAAGTGCTGCGTTTTCTTCTTTTTTCCAATGTTTTTTTAATTCTGTTATATTCATTTTCAACTGCGTCCTTTCCATATTTTTCTTTTAGATATGTTCGGTGCAGTTTCTGACAACATAAATTTAAACTTTCATATTAACCTCGGTACAATCTGCTGTCAGATTTAAAACTGCACCGAGCATTTAATTCGTTTTATCATCTTTAACCTCCGTAAGTTTTAACATATCTGACCTTATTTTATCATAGAAAACAAAACCATACAACAAATCGGCACAACATACCACGTTGTGCCGATTAATAGTTTTATAAAGTTTATGCCCAAATAAACCAAACAAGGAGATATCCTGTGATGACGGCTGCCATGGTGAAGGGGAAACCGATTTTCATAAACTGAGAAGGCTTTACTGTGTGACCTTCCTTTTCAAGGATACCCATAGCTGTAATGTTTGCGGACGCACCGATGGGGGTGAGGTTGCCGCCAAGTGTTGCGCCTGTGAGAAGTCCGAAGTAGAGGATGTAAGGCTCAATACCCATAAGAGCGGACATACTTGTGACAACAGGCAGCATTGTTGCAACATAGGGGATGTTGTCAATAAATGCGGAGAATGCAACGGAGAACCAGACGATAATTGTATATGTGAGGAACAGGTTGTTTCCGCAGAGGCTTACGATGATTTCGGAGAACTTGTCGATAACACCTGCTTCTGTGATACCGCCGATGATGATGAACAGACCGACGAGCAGGAGAAGTGTCTGATAGTCGATCTCCTTAATGGACTGCCATACGCCGGAGAAGTTCTTTTTGAAAAGAAGCTCGCGGATGATGCAGACTACAAAAATACCTGTGCAGATAAGACCGTTTGTAAGCTCGGGCTTGCCCGGGATGAAAGATGCACCGATAAGCAGAGCAACAGTCAGAAGAAGCATCCATGTGGGGAAGAGATCTGTGACCTTTGTTCTGGGAGAGGGAGTGATAGGATCCTTTTCCTTGCGGAATATCCATACGAGAACCAGTGTTGCGATAACAGCACCGATCTCAACTACGAAGAACATACCCAGCTTACCCTTAAACCAGAAGAAGTCCATAAAGTCCATTCCCGCATATCCGCCGAGAAGGATGGAGGTTGTGTCACCAACCAGTGTTGCGGCACCCTGAAGGTTAGATGCAACGGAGATGGAGATGAGCATAGGAATGGGGTTGATATTAAGTCTCTTGGCAATTGCCAGAGCAACAGGAGCGAGCATAAGAACGGTTGCAACGTTGTCCATAAATGCGGAGATGATACCGGAGAAGAATGCCAGAATTACGATAGCCCACTTTACGTTGGGTGTCTTTTCCAGCAGAACGTCTGCCATAAGTGCGGGCATTTTGGATTCTATGAAGAAGAATACCGTGCCCATTGTGCCGCCAATCATGAGGATGACGTTCCACTCAACGGCGGCAAAAACATTGCCGAGGGGGATGATACCAAGAATGATAAAAATGAGAGCGGAGCCGAGTGCGATGTACGAACGATATTTTGTAAATACCATCATACCCGCAAAGGTGATAACAAAAAGAATTACCGCAAGTGTCAAGAAAGATTCCTCCTTGTGCATTTGAGAGCAAATAAAAAGACCTTACTGCGAGAAAAGCGCAATAAGGTCTTGCTTTTTAATATACGAGCCGGGAAAAACCGTAATGACGACAACGTATAACAGCCGTTTTGGCTGCAAGCTACTCCCCTTAATCTAATAGTAAATGATAGCATTTTGTGGGATGCTTGTCAATAATTCATGGCAAAACTGCAGCCGCAATATCCTTGCCTGTAAAGACCGTACTGCTGAGAAAGTTCAATGCTGCGTTTGTAGCCCTCGCGCTTCTTGAAATCTGAGGGCAGCCAGCTTATTCCGTACTTTTCGCCGATGTCAAAGCCGAGGGTGTTTATAATCTGTGCATTTTTGTGAGGACTTACGGTGAGTGTAGTTGCAAAATAGTCAAAGCCCTTCTCTTTTGCAAGCTCCGCTGTCTTATCAAGGCGCAGAGTAAAGCAGGTGGAGCATCTTATGCCGCCCTCGCGGTATTCTTCCTGACCGCGCACAGCTGCAAGATAAGTATCAGGATCGTAATCACCCTCTATAAGCGATACGGGGTTTTCAAAGGGCATTGTCTCGAGAAGCTGCTTTTGGGTGTCCAGTCTTTTAATATATTCTGCCTCGGGGTAAATATTCGGATTATAGAAAAATACGGTAATGTCGAAATGCTTTGTAAGATATTCCAGCACATAACTGCTGCAGGGACCGCAGCAACTGTGCAGCAGCAGGGAGGGAAGAGCGCCTTCCTGCTTTTCGATTATCTTGTCCAGCATAAGCTGATAATTCTGTTTCATAGAAAATACA